>CAZFDW010000034.1:1234-25629 GCA_964517865.1 uncultured Chitinophaga sp. | reverse complement strand
CTGAATGGGACTCGCGATCAGTGGTTCCGTCCGTCGGACGTCTGCGTGGCTCCGGATGGATCTCTGATCGTCGCCGACTGGTACGATCCGGGTGTGGGTGGTCATCGTCAGGGCGACGTTGATCGAGGTCGCTTGTTCCGTGTGTCCCTGCCAGACCAGAAGTATTCTGTGCCAAAGCATGACTTTTCAACAGTCGAAGGAGCCGCTGTAGCTCTGAAGAGTCCGAACAATGCGACTCGCTATCTGGCGTTTGCGAAGCTGAAAGAATCCGGCGCGGCGGCTGAAGCTGTGCTGGCAAAAATATTTGAATCCAATCCGAATCCACGATTCCGCTCACGAGCGTTGTGGCTGCTGGGACAGATCGAAGGGAAGACTCAGAAGTATGTTGAACTGGCGATTGCCGACAAGGACAAGGACATCCGGATCGCTGGGTTGCGACTGGCGAGAAGAACGGGGCTGGATGTGATGCCAGTTCTGGAGAAGTTGGCGGAAGATGAGTCGCCGCAGGTACGACGTGAATGCGCAATCGCGCTGCGGCTGGCGCCTCGTTCTGGCAGCGGTCCGATATGGAACACAATCGCAGGTAAATACGTCGGTGATGATCGTTGGTATCTGGAGGCGCTCGCATTGGCAATTGAGGGCGGCCCGAAGCAGGGATGGAATACAAACCTACTGAGCTTTGTTGCAGCGATTGCCGCGAGAAACAAATCAAACCCAGAAGCTGAGTATTCTAGCGCCGAGCTTGATCTGATCTGGCGAGCACGTGGCAGCGTGGCGCAAGCAATGAAACTTCCCGTCATTTTGACTCAAGCGCTTCGCAACAAAGACGAAGATGTCTCACGGTTGTTTCGCAGCTTCGATTTCGAAGTCGTGGCAGACTCCCAGAATTCCATAAGCAGCCAGCTATTGAAAGTGGTTGAGATGGTTCCAAAGTTGCCGTTGAAGCCGGAAGCGGCCGAGTTGTTACTTCGTGAGTCACTCGCTCGCCTCGACGCAGACGACCGTGCTCGCCCTGTGGTCAAAGATGCGATGGAGCGCCTGTTAGAGAATTCAGCGGGCAAGCCAGAGTTTGTCCGTTTGGTCAAACAGTTTGCGGACACTCAGCGCTATTCGAAAGTCCTGGAAATGGCGCAGGAACATCCCGCCGAGCAAGTCGGTGTCGAAGCCATCTCCGCACTGCTGGAACTCAAGCAATGGGAGCTACTCGACAAAGCACTCCGAGGTGAAGACACCGCAGCGGCAATCGCAACAGCAGATGCTCTCGGTAACTCACAGAACGGAGCAATCAGCGGTCTGCTGCTGCCGGTTGTGAAGAACGCAGACGTCAACATCGACGTCCGTCGAGCTGCCGTGAAGGCGGCTTCGAAGGCAGGCAATGCGGCGATGGAATTGGTGAAACTCGCCGATGAGAAGTCACTTGATCCGGAGTTGGAGCAGTCAGTTGCGGCGGCGCTGCATAGTGCTCCATCGCGGGAAGCCCGTGCAGCCGCGCAGAGGTTATTCCCGCTGCCTCCGTCGAAGGATAACATGCCGACGTTGCCCATCGGAGAACTCACGAAGCTGGAGGGGAATCTGCCCAACGGACGGATGGTGTTCTTCTCAACCGGGACCTGTCACAAGTGCCACGTCGTGGATGGCATGGGCCGGGAGATCGGGCCGAATCTGACGGAAATTGGCAGCAAACTCAGCCGCGAAGCGATGTTCGAATCCGTGCTTTATCCGAGTGCCGGCATCAGCCACAATTTTGAACTCTGGACGGTCGTGCTGACTTCAGGCACGACAGTCAACGGCATGCTGACCAGCAACACAGACGACGAAGTCAGCATCAAAGGCGACGACGCTCTGGTACGAACCTTCAAAAAAACGGACGTTGAAGAACTGGTCAAGCAAAAGATCAGCATGATGCCCGCTGACCTGCAGAAGACCATGACGACTCAGGAACTCGCGGATGTCGTGGAGTACATGCAGTCGCTGAAGAAGAAGTAAACACCCGGTGAGCGGTGCGGCGTCAGCCCACCGGTACAACTGCGATTCAACCAGTGTTCGATGTTAACGAATCGCAACGTACCGGCAGGCTGACACCTGCCGCTCACAGGTGATTGATTGGTGGCGGAACGATTATGCCGTGTTCCATTGTCCAGATCAGCAGCGGGAATTCCTGATCGCAGATATACTGGATCGCGCCGAGCACAGAATTGTCGGTGTCGAGTTTTCGCGCCGATGCGGATGCTGTCCACCACGTCTTCGATTTTGGTTCGCCCCACTGGACGCTCAGTTCGCGGCTGGCGTAACTCTTGAAATCTCGCTTGATCGTTTCCGGGTCGGGATCACTGTGAACATTCACAACCAGATGAATATGATTCGCCATAACAGCGACCGCCAGAAGTCGCCATTTCCGAAATGCCGATGTGCAGCGAAACTGCGTCAGTAGCACTCGAGCCTGTTCAAGATTCAGGTGCAGCTCATACCCTTCATCTGGCTTCTTGCATAGTCTCGTAACGCATCGGAGGGATCGAACATCGGTTGCCCGAATTCGTTTTTCTCAATTTTATTCTTGTCCTGATCGTGACATGTGCCAATTGAGCCGCGACGGTCACCCGGTAGCCACGAACCGTATGTCGTCCAGGTGAGAAACCAGAACCAGTCGTAGTGCAAATCGTTCGCAGTGCGAGGCATCTCGGGATCCTCGAACAGGGAAAATGACAACGTTTGGTGAGCGGTGTGGCGTCAGCCCACCGGTACAACTGCGACTCAGCCAATGTTCAATGCAAACGAATCACAACGTACCGGCAGGCTGACGCCTGCCGCTCGCCGGTTAGTGATTCTACCGGCCACCGTAGTCGATTAACCGCGCCAGTTCCGACCGCATTTCTGAACGATGCACGATACGATCGACGAAACCGTGTTTCAGGAGAAACTCGCTGGTCTGGAATCCCTCGGGCAGATCGATCTTACACGTTGCCTGCACGACGCGCGGGCCGGCGAATCCGACCAGCGCACGTGGTTCGGCAATGATAATGTCACCCAGGGAAGCAAAGCTCGCAGCGACACCACCCATCGTCGGATCGGTCATCACGGAAATGAATAACCCGTTGGCACGACGAAGACGCGCCAGCGCGGCGGAGACTTTACCCATCTGCATCAGCGACACGATGCCTTCGTGCATTCTTGCCCCGCCGCCTGAACCGCTGATGATGATCAGCGGCAGCGACAGTTCTGTGGCTTTCTCAACGGCTCTGGTCAGTTTTTCACCGACCACAGAACCCATGCTGCCCATGATGAACGCAGAATCGGTCATGGCAAAAACGAGCGGACGGCCACGCATGTAACCGCGTCCCACGGTGCAGGCATCCTTCATGCCGGTCTTCTTCTGTTCGTCGAGGATGCGTTCTTTGTAGCTCTTGCGGTCGGTAAATTCCAAGGGGTCGCCGGACGTCATTTCGGCGTACCATTCCTCAAAACTGTCCGGGTCCAGCAACTGGCGAATCCGCATCGCCGTCGGAACGTAAAAATGGTGTTCACATTCCGGGCAGATGTTCAGATTCTGCTCAACCTGCTTGCGAAAGACGGTCGCACTGCAACCGTCGCAGCGCAGCCACAGACCCTCGGGGACTCCGCGTTTTGGTTGCTTCACAACTGGCCTCGTCGATGTCTCAGTGTTTTCGACTGTGCTCATTAAGCATTCTCCCTGCTACCCACAATCTGTACGGAATCGCAGATGGAACTGTCTTCCCCGACCATGAAGCTGGCAGATTCAAACGTGTTGCACTGGATAATCTGTATCAGATCTTTGGATTCTTCGCCACACAAACATGCCGCTTTGCTTGGCCGACGATGTTGCAATGTGCACCGAATTACGGTGGCCAGCGGCTCCGGAGCCACGATCGCAAATGCCTTGTACTTGCGGAGAGCCTTGACCAGGACTCGTTCCAGTCGCTGACACGCATCAGAAAGTGTCTCACCTTCCGGCGGACAAATCTCCGTCGAATCTTCTTTCGCGGTTCGAAAAAGGCGAGGAAATCTTTTGCGGATATCAGATTCCGGCAATCCCTGCCACAGACCCTGATTGACGTTCTTCAGCTCATCCAGTTCCTTAACCTTTGCGCCAGCCTGCGTGGCCGCGACTGCATGAGCAGTCCCGGCGGCCGGATCATCCGGCGAAGTCAGAACCGCTTCGACTTTGACGCCGCTGGCCTGAAGTTGGCGGATAATCTCGCGAATCTGTTCCTGACCGCGTTGATTGACAGGCATATCCAGCGTGCCCAGAACCCGATGCTGATCATCATAGTCCGTGCAGCCCGCTCGAATCAAAACAACCGTAGACATAGAATTTCGTTCCTCAGCAACTCGACCGCGTTCCGCGCGCGATCTGTTGAAGTTCGGCAATCGCCGTGGTGTAACAAGGTTCATCAAAAACGGAACTGCCCGCGACAAAAATATCGCAGCCAGCCAGAGCACATTGAGCGATCGTGGATCGGCCAATGCCCCCATCGACGGAAATTATCAGGTCATCGCCAGCCAGCGACCGGGCATCCCGGATCTTGGTGACTACATCAGGAATAAACTTCTGGCCGCCAAATCCCGGATGCACGCTCATCACCAGAAACAGGTCACATTCCCTGAGAAATGGCTCAGCAGCTGTGAACGGAGTTCCTGGATTGATCGCAAGTCCTGCGACGACGCCCTTGCGACGAATCTCACGTAGCAAGGATAGGGGTTCTGGGACGGCTTCCAGATGAAACGTAATCGCTTCGCAGCCAGCTTTGATGTATTCGTCCAGGTATCGAACTGGCTCCGAAATCATCAGATGGGCGTCAAATGGCGTCTTCGTGAGCGGCCGAAGCCGTTCAATCACCATGGGTCCGTAGGACAGATTGGGTACGAAATGCCCATCCATCACGTCGAGGTGCAGCAGCGATGCTTCCGCAGAATCGAGGAGTTCGATCTCACGGTGCAGATTGCCGAAGTCACACTTGAGCATTGAGGGAGCCGCAATCGGCCGCCGAGCCTTTAGGTGGCTCAGCATCTCATCGCGAGTTAGCATTAAGAACTGCCGCAAACAGGAATGGAGCGTCTGGTAGAAAGGTTTTCAGACAGGACCCGCGACGCACACTGCCCACGGTTGACGCTCCCGAACGTTCCCATTGGAAGCCACGATTGTCTGGTTATCGTGTTTTCATGTCCAGTGAAACGTTTTGATTCCGCTCATCCCGAAACTAAATCTGGCCACATGTTCAGTGTCGTTGTCACCAAAGCGCAAGTTTTGCCATCCAGAGCAGATATGCTGTGTGGCAATGGGTTCAAATGTTCAGTTCAGATTGAAGCTTAGACTTTAACGAAAACACCGTAGGATAGACATTCATGTCCGTCGCGCACCCAAGCAATGCCTTTACCATGCATCCGCCGGAGCTGCCGTTTTGGAATACAGATTGTTGCATGAATCGTCGAACAATCCGACTTGATTCCACGGCGCAATCGCGGATTTCAGCCACGCGGCGAATTCTGATTCTGCCGCGCTGCGGCGCGCAACACCCAATCGTTGCCGGGCCTCGCGCAGCATCGAACGAAACGCCACATCGTTCGCTCGCAGGAAACTGACATCGCCGATCCTGGCCGCCGGAGTCTGTTCCATGCTCGTCGCGGCCGCGAAGTAGAGCATGCCCCAGAGGCACCAAAGTCGAAACGACGGAATCGCTTCATAGCAGCCTTCGACCAACTCATCGACAAATCGGATCTCTTCAATCAGTGAATCGGAGTACTCTCGCAGGCGTTGCTCGCGTTCCGCAATATCGTTCGTCGTGACCAGAATGTCGGCCAGACGCGAAATGCTGAACAGCGAATGAGCGATCCCGGTGCTGTGCAACGGGTCGATGAATCCAACCGTGTTTGTGATCGCCGCCCAGTTACAACCAGCCCCCTGCCCTGCGAGTCGCTGGATGCGTTTGGTGCTTTGAAGCCCGGACTCCGGCCTGACGATCATTGCCTTCTGGAACTGCCGCGACAGAAATGGTGATCTCGCAATTCGCCAGTTCCATTCTTTTGTCGGCGTTGCGAATGTCTGTGGGATTAGATTTGCCTCCGGACGTTCATCAATCATGAACCCAGCGCTCAGCGAGTCGTCATCGAAACGCAGTTGCCACATCCAGCCATCCGGCAGCACCTGATGTACGGCAGCGTCATCGCAGTGATACGGGAACGGTTCGACATTAATGGAACTTTCCCGCAGCAGTCGCTCGCACGTTGCCGCCGATTCAAAATGAGCGAAAATCGATCGCGAATTTGTCTGCAGGAGATGTGTATGATCAGGGATGTTCAAAAACTTCAGAACGCCATGCGGTGAACCGGTGGCGTCGATCAGAAAGGGAGCCTGGACGTTGATCGACTGTTGATCGGAGTCAGATTCCCGTCGGCGGAGCGACGGGTCTACGGTACCAGCGGCTTTCCCATCAAGCGTCCATTGGTCGCCGTGCTGGCTCAATGCATACCGGCATTGCTGAAATGCTGCGACTCCGGACGACTGTGCCAGTTCGAGCAGAAATTGATCGACATCGCTTCGCAACCAGTGCGTATCAGAATGCTCGTCATCGACGCTGGCCGACACCAGCAAGCGTCGTCCATCAAAGTTGCCCGGACTCACATCGTCGCCGGCAGTCTGATCAAGATATGTGAATCCTCGTTTTTTCCCACACAGCACTTCAGGGTATTCACGCTTCCAGGTTCCCCAGTGACACAAGGGCCGCAGTTCCGGAAGTCCATAGCGCTCCACCATCTGAGCCAATGTGCGATCAGCGAGCGGTGTCGAAGATTCTCCGATCGCAAATCTTGGATGCCGACTGCGATCGACCATGGCGACTGATTTCCCCGCGCGGGCCAGGATCAATGCCAGCAAACTGCCGCCAAAGCCGGAGCCGAGGATCAGGATATCTGTTTTCATGTTTTGTAGCCTGGACATTCTATACCGCACACGGTTGGCAATGGCTCGTTTAACCGCGTGCCCAGCGGGCCGCGCTGGCTGCGTCCTGCGGCATGGATTCCGAAGCGCGGGGCGTTGCCCACGCGGTTAAACAAATGTGCCATTCTCAACCGCGTTCGGTATACATAAGAATCGCCCGTTGATGCAAATTCATCGCCTCAAGCCTCGCCATCTGTGAGTCCGCTTCAGCCGGATCATCCGCGAACTGTCGCGCGTCCCAAAGATCGGCAAACACGCGCCCTCGATTCCACGACAGACATTCGCGCACCACCAATTCCAGCGATGACAATCGCGGCGGCGTAAACAGACCCTGTTGCCCAAGTTGTTCCATCATTCCATTGCCTGTCCGTACCGGAATCACGGCACAACAACTGACGCCGCAGTCAAATGCAAAGCGAACAGATTCTATCGCCCGTTCGACCCCCTGCTCTTCTGATGTCCATGGCGGTTTCAACAGTACGAAGGCTCGGATACGGATGTGAGCCTTCAGCAGAAGTTCGCAACTGTGAGCAAAATCGTCAACGGTCATCTGCTTGTTGAGCCTGGCCAATGTCGGTGCATGAGATGTCTCAAGGCCCAGGGCGATTTCCAGTTGCGTGCCCAGCATTTGCTGAAACTCGCTGCAACGTGCATCACACAACCGAGGATGATTCTCGACGATCACCGTTCGGAAGTGTCGAACCCGATCAGCGATCTCCGGCAGGTCAGCCCTCGGAATGGCGTTCGGATCGAAGAAGTTGCCGCTGTTGTAGAGCTTCACGTGCTTCGCTGGCGGCAGGCGGGACAAGGCAAAATCAATCTGTCCAGGAATTGCTCCGAGCGGCACGGTTTCCGCCGTGGTGTTTTTCCACAAATCGCACATCAAACATCGGAACGGGCATTCGCGATTCGTCAAAAAGATCGTCGAAACATTTTCGACAACACCGTCGGCAGAAAACTCGGGCTCGTTCAAAAAATGATATGGCCTCCATGGATCTACCACATTGCGCGCACCTCGGGCGGCAACGATGGAACGATCCGGGATTGCAGTTTCGAGGTTCATGTTTCTCAGATCCTGGCTTGGAAAAGGGGTCAGGAACCAATAGCCAAATGGCCCAAAGGGTGCTCCGCACTATTGGTTCCTGAACCCTTTTTCAAGCCGCTACTACCTTTTTATGGCCCCCACTACACTTCGTCCATGCACTGGTTCACTTTGAGTTTACTTTCTGCGGGCTTCCTTGGATTCTATGAAATCGCCAAGAAAGTGTCTGTCCGCGATAATGCTGTCCCGCCGGTACTCTACTTCAACGTCCTCACGTCGGCACTGCTCTGGACGCCGTTCGTGATTCTGTCGCGGGCAGGGAGTCAATCGATTCCGTTTGAGATGCTGAGAGTGGACGCGCTCTCATGGACCATGCACGGTCAGTTGTTTCTGAAGGCGATCATCGCCGGGACTTCCTGGATCTTCGCAACTTTTGCGCTGAAGCATCTGCCGATGTCCATCGCCGCCCCTATCCGCGCCAGCAGCCCATTATGGACGATCCTCATCGCCACGGTCGTGATGCACGAACGCCCTTCGCCTCTGCAGTGGCTGGGAGTCGCCATGATCCTGGTTTCCTTCTGGGCGTTCTCGCTGGTTGGCCGAAGAGAAGGCATTCACTTTCATCGGGATCGTTGGGTCGGCTACATGCTGCTGGCGACACTGCTGGGATCATTCAGTGCGCTCTATGATAAGTTCCTGCTGCAGAACAAGGATATGCGTCCTTCCACCGTGCAGGCATGGTTTTCAATTTATCTTGTCGTGTTCATGACGCCGCTCATGCTTCACTGGTTGCTGCGGCGCAGGAAACTGGAACCATTTCAATGGCGGTGGGCGATTCCAATGATTGCAATCCTGCTCCTGGTCTCAGACTTCCTGTACTTCTCGGCGATTGTCGACAAACAAGCAATGATTTCACTGATTTCTCCGTTGCGAAGAACGTCCGTCATCATTGCCTTTGTCGCGGGAGTTCTGATGTATCAGGAAAAGAACTGGCGGGCGAAGGGCGTCTGTATCGTGGCGATTCTGGTCGGCGTCTATGTTCTGAGTCTTGCGCCGTCACATCCTCGAGCAAACTCAGCAGACCCATCCCAAACTCCAGCATCTGTGATTCACGAACGCGGAACCCGGTGATCGGAACGAAAGTGACATGCGGCACAGCGTTGTCTCAATGGCGGTCGCATTCTAAGAAATGGCGCTGCCTTGGAGTCTGTCTCGATACTCCAAAACCGTGAGCCGCAAGGCGCTAGTCGCAGGTAATTCACCTGCAAGAACCGGCGGCTAGCGCCTTGCCGCTCACAAAACCAGCGGTATTCAGACAGACTCCCAGGGCCGTTCAGGCTTTGGCCTGCTGAGGGATCGTTCGAGAACTTTACGAGTTGCCGTGCCTGAGTCGTCGGAGTTCATCTTCCAGTTCACGCACACGATTTTCGGCTGCGATGCGGGCTGCCTGTTCGCGTTCCTTCTCTTCGCGTTCGCGGACCTGAGCGGATTCCGCCTTTACCCTGGCCAGTTCTTCAGCGTCCGCTTTGATCAACTGTTCGATTCCAGTTTCGGAATCGACAATTACCAGGTCGAAATCGCTCAGAAACAGATCGACTCCCAGCGTCCTGCAACTGATTCGTCCGCCGATTGTCGGTATTTCATGCAGATCACCATTGGTCGTCAAGCGATAGCCTTGCAGTGGTGGCTCCAGGTAATCGGACGTCGGGTCATAGAGGAAATACTCCTGAATGCCCATCTGCTCATAAATCGTTAACTTGTCGATGTAATCGACCGAACTGGTGCTGCGCGAAGTGACTTCGAACACCACGTCCGGGACGCGCAGTTCTTTCCACGTCTGAAACGTACGACGACGCTGAGGATCGCAGTCCAACACTACAAAGCAATCCGGCACAACAAACTTTGACGGCGTCCCTTCCAAGTAGTAAACCAACAGGTCACTGGCAATATAAACGCGCTGGCCAGCGTAACGCTGTCGGAAGATCTCCAGAAGGCGAACCATCCAGTCTCGATGAAGATCTGTCTCACCCATGGGTTTTCCATCGGATTCCGGGTATTCAATTTCATTCTGGATGGTGACCGAACTCATGACTTTAGCACCTCTTCCGGGAACTCGGAAAAGCTGGATTCTACTCGACCAGCCAGCGCACAGTCACTAGCGATTGTCGATTTAGTTGCGAATCGATGTGGGGAGGCTTCCAGCCTGCCAGATTGATTACGTTGCTGGCACAAGCCTGTTAGACGGTCATGGATGACTTAGCGCATGGACCGCTGCATTCCACAACGGCTGCGGCATCAGGAAGAGTGCCAGCGTAGCGACGGCGCAGAGGCAACCGGCGATCCAGGCGGCGGGTTGCCGGGACGTTTCGAGGACGACCGTGGATGGTTCGAAGTACATCACTGAGATCATCCGCAGGTAGTACGTGGCAGCAATCACGGCGTTGACGGCGAGTGTGATCGCGAGGATGCGGCCGTCCGCAGTGCCTTCGGACCATGCAGCCAGAAACAGGTTGAGCTTCGCCAGGAAACCTCCGGTGGGTGGCAGTCCGCTGAGTCCAATCAGGCAGACGGCCATCATCAAGGCGATCGCAGGCTGGCTTTTGCTGAGTCCCGACAGATCGGAAAGGGAACGCAGCGGTCGGGCAAATGTGCCAGCGGCGGAGATGAGGGCGAACAGGCCAATGGTCATAATGCCGTACATCGACAGGTAGAACAGCAGCGAGGCGACTCCACTGGTGCCTTCCGATGAGTTGCCCACAGTCAACCCAACGAGCATGTAACCCGCGTGAGCAATGCTCGAATAGGCCAGCAGCCGCATCAGACTGGTCTGACGCAATGCCAGCAGATTGCCGACAAACATGGTCAGAATCGCAAGCACCATCAGCACGACGCGCACCGCACCGACTGGAATCCAGTCTGTAAAACCAGCTTCACCGAAACAGACGGGAAGTAGTCTGAGCAGTGCAGTAAAGCCGACGACTTTCGGCACGAACGACAACATGGCGGCAGACGACGGCGTGACGCCCTGGAACACATCCGGGGCATAGAAGTGAAACGGTACGGCGGTGAGTCGAAAACTGAGTCCAGCAATGATCAGAACCATTGCGAGTCGAAACATGCCAAGGTCTGTCGTGGCCGAAGCAGCGGATATTTTCTGCGTGATCGCAGTGAGATTGGTGGTTCCGGCAATTCCGAACACCCAGCTCAGACCATACAGCACGAAGGCCGATGAAAAGATGCTGAGCAGGAAGTATTTGATCGTGGCTTCGTTGGACATCCAGTCGCGCCGTGCGAGAAACAGCAGGATGTAGGTCGGGATACTGACGAGTTCCAGTCCCAGAAAGACGCCTACAAGGTCATTCGACAGAGCGACAAAGTTGACGCCGGCAAGGATAGCCAGCAGGCAGGCATGGGCTTCTGCGGCGTGGCCATCATCGATCTGATCCCACAGAATCAGAGTCAGCAACATGCCGCCGACCAACGAGACGCCGCGTACGAACCAAACAAATTCATCGGGTCGAAACGGCCCTGCCCCGGCTTCCAGAATGGGAGCCTTCGTCCAGGCAAACATGGCGGCTCCGAGAGCCAGCAATGACAGAATTCCCCAGCGGTGTCGCAGACCCACCGGTGCCTTGCCGGTTTCACTCACAAGGAACGGTCCGGCAAGAAACATCACGCAGACAGTCGCCAGCAGAATAATCTCTGGAATAATCAGACCTGCAGCCTGATTGATGGCTTGATATGGAGGCACTGGGAAAAATCCCTGGAGAATTAAGTGAGGACAGATTATGGAATGGATATCGCGGCGTTATTGCTCTGCAGGAATGTGTTGTTCATCAGCACGGCTACGTTCGAGTTCTCGTTCTGGCCTTCGAACAATCCTGCGACGGCTTTGATGTCCGGTTCAATGATCTCAATCAATCCGGACGGACGAACGCCGATCCACAGGCACAACACGATCAGCGGAGCCAATGCGAGGAATTCGCGAGGATTCATGTCAGTGATTTCGTCGTCACCATGTCCGGCGAGATGCGGTTCTTTCAAAGTCCCGAAGAAGACACGCTGCACGGCTGTCAACAAATACCAGGCACCCAGCACAACTCCTGTCGTTCCCAGGGCTGCGTAAAGAGGGTTTGCTTTGAACATGCCCGCGAGTGACAGAAATTCACCGATGAATCCGTTCAATCCCGGCAGGCCGATGCTGGACATGGAAATGAACACCATGCTGCACGCGATCATGGGCAGCTTTGAGGCAAGGCCACCCAGATCATCCATCATGCGGGTGTGATAACGTTCGTAAATCATCCCGACGATGATGAACAGGGCTCCGGTTGATAAACCATGATTGATCATCTGCAGCACGCTCCCGGTAATGCCTTCAGTGTTGAGTGCAAACAGGCCCAGCATACAGAATCCCAGGTGCGCCACCGAGCTATAAGCCACCAGCTTCTTAATGTCCCGTTGAGCCAGTGCGCACAATGATCCGTAGATGATCCCGATCACAGACAGGAGCCCAATGATGGGTAGTCCCAATTCGAGACAAGCGGCTGGAAACAGCGGCAGACAGATCCGCAGAAAACCGTAGCTTCCCAGCTTCAGCAGAACGCCTGCCAGTAACACACTGCCTGCCGTCGGAGCTTCGACGTGAGCCAGCGGCAACCAGGTATGAAACGGAAACACGGGGACCTTGATCAGAAATCCAGCTGCCACTGCGAGGAACAATGTCATCTGCATTGCTTCAGGCAGCGGATGAGTCACCAGCCAGGCAGAGAGCGCCGGGAGCGACGTAGGATTGGTCAGTCCTTCGTTCGAAGTATAGACAACGACATAGATTAATCCGGACAACGTGACCAGACTTCCTGCCAGAGTGTACAGGAAAAATTTAATCGCTGCCCACTTTCGTTCCGGTCCGCCCCAGATGGCGATCATGAAGAACAAGGGAATCAGCGTCATTTCGAAGAACACGTAGAACAGCACAAGGTCGAACGAACAGAAGACACCAATCAGCCCCGTCTCCAGAATCAATAACGCCGCATAGAACTCAGACGCTCGATCCTGAATGGCTTCCCAGGAAATCAACACACTGCAAACGGTGAGCAACGTCGTGAGGGCGATCATGGTGACGCTGATGCCGTCGAGCCCGAAGTACATTTCCAGTTGCATGCGATCACCGGTCTTCAGCCACGGCTGCCGGTATTCGACACGTGGCTGAATGGCCGAGGCCGGATCAACACTCGACGCCAGCGGTGTCACTCCGGATTCCAGTGGATCCACAACCTGGGCTCGATACTGAACCAGCAGCAGCCCGGAAAACAGCAGCGCGGCCCCACTGCCACAACACGCAACCCAGCGGGCGCTGGACTGATTGAGCGATGTACGAAACAGCATCAACAGCAACGCCGTAGCCGCCGGAATCGTCAGTGAGATAAACAGAAGAGCGATCATAGAAAACCCGAAATCCAGAATTCTTGAGCGGCAAGGTGCTAGCCGCCGGTTTGTCAGGAACAGTTACCGGTGGCTAACGCCATTCCGCTCAGAAGTGAATCAAAACATCGTCAGCACTAAAACCACGGCCGCCACAACACCGACCCACATCACGCCGGCGTAGGACGAAACAACACCGCCATGCAACTGGCGAGGAATAATGCTCAATGCTTTCGGCACCTTCCCGACAGTATCCACGATGCCATCAATCAGGTATTTATCCACGAGTGTGGCCAGCTTCGCGATGCCCATCAGCGGCAGCACAATCAGGCCCGTAAAGATTTCGTCCAGAAAGAACTTGCCCTGGGAAACCATGTACAGTGGTTTCATTGTTCTGGCGATCGACGCCGGAATCGCCGGGGACGCCACATAGAACATCCATGCAAAGCCGATCCCGCCAATCGCAATCACACTGCTCATGATCATGACGTCCCCGTGCGGATGATGCTCAAGCACCGGCGTCAACCCCATCGTCTTTTGCAGGTAATCGCCAAACAAATGCGTCGGCCCGACAATCAGACCAATCCCGACGGCGCAGATCGCAAGCGCTCTAAGTGGCCATGCCATGATCGGAGTGGCTTCGTGAGGGTGATGTCCCGCTTCCTCAGGGTATTTTTCAGGTCCCCAGAACGTCATGAAATACGCTCGAAAAGTGTAGAACGCTGTGAGCAACGCGGTTCCCATCGCAATGGCTAGAATGACACCAAAATACAGCCCGTGTTCTTTACTGTGCGACGCTTCCAGCAGCACGGCAAGGATGTCGTCTTTACTCCAGAATCCTGCCAGCAGCGGAACGCCGGCCAACGCTGCTGCCCCTGCCAGGAACGTCCAGTGCGTGATCGGCAGGGTGTGTTTCAGCCCGCTGAAACGTCTCATATCGATCACATTTCCCATCGCATGCATCACACTGCCCGCCGCGAGGAACAACAACGCTTTGAAAAATGCGTGCGTGAACAGATGGAACATTCCCGCCGTCACGGCCGGAGTCACCAGTTCGGCACCTGCTGCGCCACAACCAAGTGCCATGAACATGAATCCCAGCTGGCTGACGGTCGAATAAGCAAGGACGCGTTTCAGGTCGGTCTGAGTCAAAGCAGTCAATGCTGCTATCGCTGCCGTCACTGCTCCGATTCCGGAGACTGCCATCTGAGCATACGGTGCCATCACAAACAGTGGCGTGCATCTGGCAACAAGATAAACGCCGGCGGTCACCATCGTTGCCGCATGGATCAGCGCACTGACGGGTGTTGGACCTTCCATGGCGTCCGGAAGCCAGACCTGCAGCGGAAATTGAGCTGATTTGCCCATCGCTCCAAGGAACAGGCAAAAACAGATCAGCTGAATGACGCCCGGATTTGCCGCATCAACGGCTGCAATTCGAGCAGAATCACCAAGGACGCTCACGAAATCCAGCGACCCAAAATTCGTCCAGATCAAAAAGATGCCCATGATCAGACCGAAGTCGCCGATTCGATTGACGACAAACGCTTTCTTCGCGGCGGCAGCCGCAGAAGGCTTCTGAAACCAGAATCCAATGAGCAGATAACTGCAAAGTCCCACAGCTTCCCAGAACACGAACAAAAGGATGAAGCTGCCGGACAACACCAGCATGCACATTGAAAATACGAAGAGTGACACCGCGGCAAAAAATCGCGGATAACCCGGATCATGGCTCATATAGCCTGAACCGAACATTGCCACCAGTAGACTCACCCCGGTCACCATGGTGAGCATGATAGCCGTAATGGAGTCGGCGCGTAGTTCAATATTGGCTTGCAGCGAACCAACGGAAAACCATTCAAATCCAGACGCCATTACCTGAGGACCGGCTGCCGACTGGGCGATTGCCACTTCACCTTCCACTGGTGTTGCGGCCTGCTCGACTGACGGCAGAATCTTCAGCAGCAGAATCAAAGAACACACAAAAGACACCGCCAGCGCCGACCAGCATGGCAGATGACTTTTGTAGCGCAGCAGCTTTGGACCCAACAATGCGGTAATGATCGCTGCGAGCAGCGGAGCCGCCGGAATCAGCCACAGGACTATCTGTTGAAGATCTTCAAACATAGCAGATAACTCAAACCATTACGGTTGAATGAAAAGTATTAATAAAAATGCGGGTATTTTGTAGGCCGGACCGAGCGCAGCGCTGTTCCGGCATTTGCTGAGGATGCCGGAACGGCGCTGCGCTCGGTCCGGCCTACGTTAAATTTTCCTGCCTTAAATTGCGAATCACAAATGTTCTACGTTCGATTCGACTTCGTCACACTCGCCGACGTGCGCGGCGGATTCTGAGGAGCGATGCCTGCCGGAGTCAGCGTTGGAATGTCTTCATACGACGACAGCTTGCCGCGTTCTCCGGAAGAATCGAAATCCGGCCCTGACATGTCAGACTCCCGCAATTCAGACCACAACTGAATGTCCAGCGAATGCGACTTGCGGTACAGCGACAGAACCAGTGACAACGCCAGTCCCGCTTCGCACGCCGCCACGGTGAGCGTGAAAATTGTGAAAGCCTGACCTTCGTTCGTCTGATGCATGTTGCCAAATGTGACCAGTGTCAGTGAGACACCATGCAGCATCAGCTCTGCCGACAGCACCATCAGGATCAGATTGCGGCGGGTTATGAAACCGATTGCACCAAGTACAAACAGTCCGGCACCAACCAACAAAAATCGGTCTTCCGGTGTCATATGGCACCCTGCTCTCTACGCGGTGCGATGGCAATGGCACCGATGCTGGCCACCAGCAACAGCGTTCCGGCAAGTTCCACCGCAAACAGATAATCACCAAACAGGGACTTTCCGAGTCCCTTCAGATTGCCGACTGGATGTTTCGCATCGGCTTTGCTCATGACATTGCCAGGCAGGACCGGCACGATGACATCTGGCTTCAGATCGGCGCTCATCGCCATACCCATGTTGCCCGTCGCAGCACCGGATTCGGCCGACGAGTCGGCAGCTCCCGCGACCGGTCGGGCAAGTTCGATTTTCTCTGACTGCAACGTCAGCGCTATCGCCCCCAACAGCACGAACGCGGAGATCGTGGCGAGCAGCGACTGGCTCGACCGCTGATCATAACCTGCCGCTCCGCTTTGCTGAGCCAGCATGATGACGAACAGAAATGTGACGATCACCGCCCCGGCGTAAACGATAATTGTCGCCGCAGCCAAAAATGGAGCATGCTGCAGCAGAAACAATCCACAGGTGCTCAAGGTGGCAAGTGCAAACCACAATGCGGCGTACACCGGATTGCGAGCTGTGATCATCAGAACGCCGCTCATCAGCGCGCCGCTCGCGAAAACCCAGAACATGACATCATCTGCAAGTTCCGACTGAGCCTTTCCACACGAAAGGCAAAACGTCACAAGTCCCAGAGCGACGATCAACACGCCAGGCATGTGCGGTCGCGGCTTGCTTGCTTTCTTTCCGGGCATGAGCCACAGAATTCCCACGGCCCAAAGCACCAGCCCGACAATTGTCATCGGATGTTGTTGCATCCATGTGATCATGAGTGTGACTCCTGACTGGAGTGAATCACGCCCGCTGTTGCATTCTTCGCCGATCGGTCAGAATCAGGCACACCAGTCGCCGGTCCAAGTGTCGGTAACGAACTGAATTCTGCGGCCGGTCCCAGAATGCCGCGTTTCGTTCGCACAGGATCGCGAGGATTGTCTTTGGTTTGGTCATACACGCCAAGCAGCTTCTCCCGATCGTACATCAATGACTCACGAGTTTCGCCGGTGAGGTCGTAAATATGCGTCAGTTCGATCGCGTCCACAGGACACGCTTCTTCACACATGCCACAATAGATACAGCGAAGCTCATCCAGCACGAACGACTTCGGAAACTTATCACGATCCGGCCAATCTGGCGGAGCGGCCTGTGCTTCGATCGAGATGCAGTTTGCCGGACACGCCGTGGCACACATCATGCAGGCCACACATTTGACGCGATCCTTCTCGTCCCGATTCAAGCGATGCACACCGCGATAGTGCAGCGGAAGATCGGGCTTCACTTCCGGATACTGTTGTGTCACAGTTTTGCGATCGGTCACATGTTTCAGTGTCGTTTTCAGACCCTTCATGATGGCTGGCACAAACGTGGATTCCCAGAAGCCCATTTCCGGCTCCTCCACCCACGTCACCGTTTTCTTTGGTCTTGTTTTTGTTTCAGACATAAAGGAGTTTTCAGTAGTCAGTGTTCAAATCTCAAATTCGTAGCCGAATTTCTAAGATTTCGGCTATGACAGAAAATTCTAATGGTGTGCTCCGTGACCGCCATGGGACACGGCTGCGATAACTTTTTTCCGTTTCACATAACCTGGCCGCTCCGCCAATTCCGCTTCTCGCAATCGCGCACTGATCGTGCCCCAGGCGGCAAACAACGCCAACGATCCCACCAGCAGCCACCATTGGCTGAAACCAAAATGTTTGCAGAACATGACCATCACCAGGTTCGCCAGTGAAAGAGGAATCATCACCTTCCATGCCAGCTCCATCAGCTGATCAAAGCGAAAGCGAGGAATTGTCCAGCGAAGCATGATCATCAGGCAGATAAAGAAAAATGCTTTGCCCGACAGAATCAGCAACTTCACCAGCCACAAGCCCGGATAAGCACTTGTCGCTTCCGCGATGAAAGGGAAGCTCCAGCCGCCGAGAAACAGAATCGAGGTCAGGAAGCTGATCGTGATCATGTGTGTGTATTCACCCAGGAAAAACAACGCCCATTTCAACGCGCTGTATTCCGTGTGCCAGCCGCCGATAAGTTCCTGTTCGCATTCCGCAAGGTCGAATGGCAGGCGATTTGCTTCGGCCAGTGACGCTGTAAAAAACATGAGTGCGGCCAGTGGCTGAAACCAGATATTCCAGCTCAACAAACCGCCGTCGGTCTGCAGTTTCATAATGTTTTCAAGATTCAGCGTTCCGGACAGCAACGCAATCCCGAGCACGGACATCCCGAGCGGAATTTCGTAGCTCACAACCTGAGCACTCGCCCGCATCGCTCCCAAAGCGCTGTATTTGTTGTTCGATGCCCAGCCGCCAAGCACAACTCCGTACACACCAAGACTGCCGATCGCAAAAATAAAGATCACACCGATATCGATGTTTGGCGCGATAATAAAGCGGATGAACGACGGCATCGTGGGGTCATCCACTGGCCCGAATGGCACGACGGCAAATGCCAGCATCGCCGTGAATACTGAAATCGCCGGGGCAATCAGAAACAGTACCTTGTCTACATGCGGCGGAATGACATCTTCCTTCAGCAGCAGCTTAATGCCGTCTGCCAAAGGCTGAAACAATCCCATCGGCCCGACGCGGTTCGGCCCGATGCGATCCTGCATCCATGCCGACAGTTTGCGCTCGAGCAGAATGAGATAATTACAGACCCCCGGAATCGCTGCGACGACGACGGTGATGGTCAAAAGAGTGATCAATATTTCTGGCATACGATTTTTGTATCCTGATTTGGCGAGCGGTTGGGCGTCAGCCCTCCGTGTCATCGTCGATTTTCACGGAGGGCTGACGCCCTGCCGTTCGCCTTGTCTACACATTCACAGGCACTGTTTCATTTAACAACACGCCCTGCCCTTTGATTTCGGGACTGGCAATTGCCGCCAGCGCTGGAATCAGAACAGCAATTTCTTTTCGCAGTGCTTCCGTCTGAATTAATCCCTGACGTTCAGCCAGATCCCACAGTAATCGACCGTCCGGACGAGTCCCGTCCGGGCCGCGCACAGAGCGATGAATCAACTGAGCGAGCCCTTTGTGATTCACGAACACGCCGTCACGTTCGACAAATGTCCCTGATGGCAGTACATGCGTCGCATGTTTCAGCACTGGAGACGGCAGAATGTCCTGCACGATCACGGTTTCCACTTTACTGAACGCTTCGGCATGGATGTCGGTCATCCAGCCTTCAGGATCGCCGCCAACCAGATACACGGCTTTGAATTGACTGGCGGAAGAAAGACGCAGTAATTCTTCGAACGGCATCACGTCGCCGGCAAAATGATGCAATACGGCTTCAACGCCCGCGCGATTCGGACACTTCTCTGCACGGATTGTAAATTTGACAGGTTCGACAATGTTGCCGTTGATGTCTTTCGGAAATTGTTCATCCTGTCCTTCAATCCGCACAGGCCCCATTGCCAGAGTTACGTCAGCCGCGATTCCCTTGAGGAAGCTGCTCAGCAGATACGCTTCTTCGACTGTCATCCACGGTGACAGCACTGCCGCGACTTTGCCCTTGCCGCCCTGTGCTGCCCTGGTCAACGCTGCTCGTGCGGAATTCAGCACGGTATCAAAATCTGTTGACGTTATGTGCCCGTTTGTTCTGGTTTCGGGTGACATCAGTCGCTGGTCGGAATGCGTGTACTTCCACCCGAAACGACCAGCGTCGCACATGAAATGCCCCTGGGCTTTGTCATTGGGACGCGGATGCAATCGGTAAACTCGTTCTTCATTCTGGTCCACTGTGATGCTGCAACCTGTGCTACAACCCGGACATACCGATGATGCGCTTTTGAGCCACCAGACTCGCTGTTGATACAGAAAGTCCTTGCTGCAGAGCGCTCCGACCGGACAAAGATCGACGACATTGCCCGCCAGCGGATTGTTGACCGGATAACCCGGAAAGATATCAATTTCTTCATGCGACCCACGGCTGACCACCTGCAGTTCCGCAGATCCGCTTATCTCGCGCGTAAACCGGACGCAGCGCGTACACATGATGCAGCGGTCGGTGAACAACGTGATCTGATCACCGATATAAGTCTTGTCGGGCTTGATGTTCTTGGGTTCGTTCAGACGACTGTAGCCACGACCGTAATTAAAGCTGTAGTCCTGAAGGTAACACTCACCAGCCTGGTCGCAGGTAGGGCAGTCAAGCGGATGATTCAGCAGCAGGTATTCCAGCGTTGCTTTGCGGGCGTCCTTCACCTTCTGGCTGTCAGAGATAATCACCGTGCCGTCCTTCGCCGGCGTCTGGCATCCAGGCACCAGCTTCGGCTGCATGGCCACGGTGCCGTCCGGCTTCCTGTCACCGACTTCGACAAGGCACATGCGACAGCTTGCGACGACCGACAACTCCGGATGCCAGCAGTACGCAGGGATTTCAACACCGACCTTCGCCGCTGCCTGAATACAGTTCAGCCGCTCACTCGCCCCGATTTCAACTTCTTTACCGTTTACTAAAACTGTTGCCATGCCGATATCCGGTCCTGAATTTCATATCTGAAATCTCAAATTTCAAATCTCTTGCTTGGAAAAGGGGTCAGGAACCAATAGTGCGGAGCACCCGTCGGACCAATTGGCTATTGGTTCCTGACCCCTTTTCCAAACATATTTAGTGTACTTCCATCAGTTTCTGAGCCGACGTTTCCGTGGCTCGTTTGCTGTTGATGTACTCTTCAAAATCGCCACGAAACTTGCTGATCGCGTTCTTCACCGGCCACGCCGCTCCGTCGGAAAGTCCGCAGATGGTCGTCCCCGGAATAATGCCCATCGACCCGGCAACTTCCATCAGCAGGTCGAGATCTTCCAGACGACCCTGACCAATGCGGATGCGGGTCAGAATCTTTGTCATCCATGCCGTGCCTTCCCGACACGGAGTACACTGACCGCAGGATTCATGTGACATGAATCTGCAGCAGTTGAACAGGACATCGACCATGCTCGTCTGATCGTCGATCACCACGACCGCCGCTGTTCCGAGTCCCAGACATCCGACCTTTCCGGGGCCAGCGAAATCCAGCTTCGTGTCCAGTTCTTTGTCGGACAGGAATCCCATGCTGATGCCGCCCGGAACAACAGCCTTGGCTTTTCGGCCTTTCCAGACTCCGCCAGCGTGCTCTTCAATCAGTTCGCGAGCTGTCACTCCCAAAGGCAGCTCAACGCAGCATGGCTTGTTCACGTGTCCGCTGACGCAATACAGCTTCGGGCCGTAACTGCCCGGATCGCGAGGATTGCCCGGATCAGGCGGAACACCGATCGACTTAAACCAGGCTCCACCGCGATACAGAATCTGAGTCACGCAGCACAGCGTTTCGACGTTGTTCACAATCGTCGGCTTGCGGAATAGTCCTTCGATCGCCGGAAATGGAGGCTTAATTCGAGGCCAGGCTCGCTTGCCTTCCAGACTCTCAATCAACCCCGTTTCTTCACCACAGATGTAGGCACCTGCCCCTCGATGCAGCACGATGTCGAGATTAAAGCCTGTGCCAAGAATGTTCTTCCCGAGTAACCCTGCGGCGTAACATTCCCTGATTGCCGCATCCAGAACTCGATAGCTTCGCCCATATTCATATCGCAGATACAGGTAAGCGTTGCTTGACCGAATCGCATGGCTGGCGATCATGATGCCTTCGATGAGCTGATGAGGATCTTTCTCCATCAGAATGCGATTGTTGAAAGTCCCGGGTTCGCTTTCGTCCGCGTTGATGCACAAATAAATCGGACCCGGATGATCCTTCGGGAGAAACGTCCATTTCAGCCCGCACGGAAAGCCCGCACCGCCTCGACCACGCAGCCCGGCATCTTTGACGATGTTCGTCACATCGCCGGGTGCCATGCTCAGGAATTCTTTGATCCGCGCGTAGCCGCCATCGGACTTGTAGGTCGCGAGCGACGTACTGTCCGACTTGTTGATTCGAGCGAACAGAACAGGTTCAAACTTTGCCACAACTGTCCTCTGATCTTGTTATTACGGCAATCCTGCAATTCATCTATGTGAGCGGCACGGCGCTAGCCGCCGGTGACTTAATCGTTTAACGGCGAGCCGCAGGCGCAGGCGAGTGCATGAACCGACGCCTGCGGCTCGCCGTTAAATTGAATTCGAAAAAACAAATCACTGAATCAACCACCAGCCAGAGTTACGTCGCTCACAGTTTTTCAATCAACGCTGACACCGACTCCGCATTCATATCCATATGACATTCATCATCCACCAGAATGCAGGGAGCCCCTTCGCAGGCACCAAGACATTCAGCAAATTCCAGTGTCACCTTGCCGTCTGCTGACGTTTGTCCAGGATGCACATGAAACTTATGGCAGACTTTTTCCAGAACTTCTTCGCCACCGCGCAACATGCACGAAATACTGCGACAGACCCAGATGCGATGTTTGCCCAGAGCGTGCTTTTCATCCTTGAAGAAATTGTAAAACGACATCGTGTCGTGAACTTCCGCAGGATGCAGCTCCAGCAGCTCCGCGATCCCGACAATCGCATCCGTCGAGACAGCGCGCATCGCATCATGCACGATGTGCAGCGCCGGAAGCGTCACCGCTCGTTTGTTCGGATATTTTGGAAACTCCTGGCGAATCCGCTCACGGAGTTCTTCACTTAGCGCACTCATTGATGAACTGCCTTTTGCCTATTCGTTGAAAAAGGTGTCTGGAACTTTGGAGGCGGCAAAAAATACTTCGAAACCCCGCCGCCGGAGAGTTCCAGACACCTTTTTCAACATGCTGTCAGCGATCTAACTCCGCCGCAATAATGTTCAGACTCCCCAGCACCGCCACCACGTCGCTGAGCTGATGATCTTTAATCATGTGCGGAAACATCGAGAAGTGAATGAACGAAGGCGGGCGAGTCCTTGCGCGATATGCGCGAGTTTCTGCGTTGCCCACGATAAAGAAACCCAGTTCGCCATTCGGTGATTCCGTCGCCGCGTAGACCTGCTCACGAGGCACAGCATAGCCCTTGTTCGGCATGATGACTTCAAAGTGCTGAATGAGCCCTTCGATACTGCGATATACGGATGGCTTCGCGGGCAAAACCATATCGCTTTCGACAGCGATACTCACTGGTCCGCCCGGGATATTTTCAATTGCCTGTTCGATAATCTTCAGGCTCTGCAGCAATTCACCCATCCGCACCAGATACCGAGCATAGCAGTCACCGTTCTTTGAACAGACGACATCAAAATCCAGATCTTCGTACGCGAGATAAGGTTCATCGCGGCGCAGATCTCGCTCAATCCCGCTCGCTCGCGCGATCGGGCCGCTGGCGCTGAAGTTCACCGCATCCTCGGTACTCAAATAACCTATGCCTTTAGTGCGATCGACGAAAATGCGGTTCTTCGTCAACAGGCGATCAACTTCGTCATAGACCTTCGGGAATTCCTGAATGAACTTGCGAACACTGTTGATCCAGTCCATGTTGACATCAAACAGCACGCCACCGACACGAGTGTAGCTGGTGTGAAACCGCTGGCCTGACGCCATTTCAACAATGTCGTAAATGTGTTCGCGTTGCTGAAAGAAATACAGGAAGGCCGTGAAGCCACCCAAGTCCAGAGCCGTGGTGCCGACGTTCAGCAGGTGGTCGTGCATCCGCATGAGTTCAGCAAGGATGGTCCGCAAATACTTGCAACGGGGTGTGAGCTCAATTCCCAGCAGTTTTTCCACCGCATGATGCCATGAAATTTCATTCGCCAGCGGCGACAGATAATTCATGCGATCGACGATCGTCACATACTGGTTGAAATCCAGGTGTTCGCCGAGCTTTTCGAATCCGCTGTGGAGGTAACCGATGTACGGCACAGCCTTCAGGACTCGTTCACCATCCAGCGTCAGCACCAGCCGCAACGTCGTATGCGTTGCCGGGTGTTGAGGCCCGAAATTCAGCGTCCAGACGTATTCACGCTCCGCCGACTCAGCTTCGAGGTTATCAACAGCGGTTAAGGGCATCGAAAAAGACCGATGTTAAGAGTGAATACTTGCAACTGCGACAACGACGGTTCAGTCACGGAATTTGTTGAGCACGTAACTGGTCACCATTCCCCATTTACCATGGCCCATTTGCCATTCCCTGTGCGACAAAGGCGATTCAGTCACGGTATGATGAACACCCTGCCCCAAAACGAACAGGGCAGCACGCAGGGAAACAATTTTTCCCATTCACCGCATTCTGG
>CAZFDW010000034.1:0-1134 GCA_964517865.1 uncultured Chitinophaga sp. | reverse complement strand
AAAACGAACAGGGCAGCACGCAGGGAAACAATTTTTCCCATTCACCGCATTCTGGCAGAGACTTCGAAAATCACCAGAGACGCCGTTCCATCGTCGCTTACCTGAGAATTTCCAGTCCGACGGGTGGTTTAGTCGTCCGCTGAGGCGACTGCAAAGTATTGAGGAAATCATTTGGTGAATGACAAACTGAGGACAGATCGGAACGTCAACAACTTTGGAAGCATCGACGGAAAACAAATCTGAACACCAGTCCTCCTCCGCGCTTCATTTAACGCTAAACCTCAAGTTTGCCGACAAACCACCCCTTTATCCATTATCCGGCAGTGTCAAATGCAAAGCTTCGTCTTGCCAGAATCGGACCAATGCCATTCAGTTGCGAGCCTCGACTGCGGCGCGACGAACTGTCGCAAGATTTTTTCGCGGCGTTTTTGACGATTGTCGCGTTTGCAGTTCCCGACAACCACCATTGCTCAACGGACCCGCTCCCAACAGTTCGCAACATTCTATCGACCGCTTGCCGCCGATCAGCAAATTGCTGTGTCCCCGTCAGAGCTCTCCAAGCTTCCGTCAAGAGACGGATAGCCCTGTTTTTCTGGCCCCCTTTTTCTAGCCCTGTTTTCCTCGCCTACATGGATGGATAGCACCATTTTTCGCGCCTTTTTTCAGGCTTTGACTCACTCGCACTGGCGTGGTAGGCTACGAAGTATCAAAAATCAGCATGAGGTTTTTATGCCAACACCGCAATTGAACACGCTGGCCAATTTTCACCAGTTCGTGGGTCAACAACTCGCTTCGGAGGACGCTGCCCAAATGTCGCCCGAACTGGCGGTCGCAATCTGGCGGGAGCGTGAAGAAACGCTTACTGCTATCCGCGAAGGTCTGGCAGATGTTGAAGCAGGCCGCACATTTCCTGCGGAAGACGTCATTCATGAACTCCGTACCGAACTGCATGACGCATGAGTCTGCAGGTTGAGTTTTCACAACGTGCAAAACGCGACGTCAGCGAGATTCAGGCGTGGATCAAGAGTCGATCACCGAAGGGGGCAGCGACTTGGCTTGCCGCACTTGAAAAGGGGATCAGTTATCTTTCCGAGTTTGCCGTTTCAAGTGCTGCTGCTCCGGAGGCTAACGATC
>CAZFDW010000033.1:0-25852 GCA_964517865.1 uncultured Chitinophaga sp. | reverse complement strand
GTTCCATCAGCATCAAATCCAGCGCGGACGCAAGATGCCGAGCGTAGTGCGGAGAAGCCAACAATTTCTCGACAAGTTGTTCCCGCTTATTGGCAGCAGTATCTGCAAGGAAAGCCCTCGCTTCATCCGCAGTCGGGGGCATGCCATTCAGGTCGAGCGAGACTCGACGAAGGAATTCCGCATCCGAACACCGTGCCGGAACCAGCCCGGAAACCGGTGTCAGACGCTGATCAATCACCGTCCGAAGCGAATCGTCAGCCCGAACCTCACTCGTTTGAGAAAAGCCGACAGCAAACAGGACTTGCAACACGATCACAACCGATGTTTTCATCTGTTGTCATCCAAAGTATGTGGAGGGAGGCCGCAGCATTGGGAGGGGACGGTTAAGGAACCGCCGACCGCGACTGACACCATTAGATCTGACAGCCTTGCAGGAGTCAACCTTCAATCCAAATGCGCGGCAATAGCCTCAGAAATGCATGTCCTTCTGTGAGAAAGATTCCGTAGGGTGTGTGCAGCGAAACACATCAGGCGGAAATTATGATCAACCACAGCAGTGTGTTGCGGGTTGCTTCCCTTGCCCCGAATTGACTGAGGCCGCGCACGCAACTTCTCTGCCTCTAATCCAGTACAAACGCCCAGAAGATCCCAACGGTCGCACACATCGAAGTGACAAGTTCTCCGTCACCCGATAAACTCCGAAGTTCCATTGTGGACCTGGTTGGATTCCGCATAGCAATCCAGTATTCACGGAAACAGGATAGTTCAACTTACGATCTATGCGACGGCTTCACTGCCGCCGCATCGGTGGCAATTCAATAATTTGTTAGCTGCCAGTGAAATGCAGAGCAACAATCGTATGGAAGCAAATAGGCTCTACACTGGCGACTCTCACGAACTGCTCGATCAGGTTCCGAATTCTTCTGTTGACTTGATTATTTGTGACGGTCCTTACGGAGTCACCACAAATGAGTGGGATCGGATTGCGAGCATTCAGGAGTACAACCTGCAGTTGCTCGAACGGTTCTCCCGAGTGCTGAAATCAGGGGGAGCACTTTACCTTTTTGGCAAGCACGATTGCATCGACTACATCGACTACCGCAAGCATCTCACCCTCAAGTCACGGATCGTTTGGTATCAACCAAGTCGATTGGCACAAGGACGCATTAACTACACGAACAACTACGACATTATTTGCTATTTCACCAAGGGGCCGAAGGCATCGACGTTTAATCTTGATGACATCCGCGTTCCGCAACTTGTCGAACTTGAGCATCGGCTGCGGTGCGAGAAAGTCCCTTCGGTCATCAACGGAGTTTTCGGAAAAACCAAGTTCAACGACGATGGGAAGAACCCAGGCGATGTCTGGGGAGACATCAAGCAACTCACCTACAAGTCCAAAGAGCTTGTATCACGCGATGTTCTCAATACGATTCAGAAACCACTGAAGCTGATTGAGCGACTCGTAAAAGCAAGCTCGAACATCGGCGACTTAGTGCTGGATCCATTCTGTGGAGTTGGAACCACTCTGGTCGCATGCAATTCTCTCGAACGAAATTTTATTGGTTTTGAACAAAACCCTGATTTTGTCGCTGCCGCAAAGCTGCGCCTTCGCCAACTTGAAAAAGTCCGAGCGGAGATGCTGTTTTAACGTGAGTCACAGCATCTTTAAGCAGATCATTCAACTTGTGGAGAAAGCGCAGGAATTGGCCCGATCGGTTGGCATTGGCAACCTGCTGCAACCGGGGTTGGTCAAGGAAATGATCATCGCAGATTTGCTCGGCCACACCGTGATCACTTCTAAACGCGACGCTGACGCATGCGATTCACGCGACCCTTCCGTTAAATACGAATACTTGTCATGCAAGGAAGGCGGGTCTGGGCAACTGGATCGGATGTTTAAGGAGCCAGCGGACAAGCGGGCGGAATCCATGGCCCGGATCACGCGCAACAAGATGGTCTATTTCGCCGTGTTCTACAAGGCAAATCAGATCCGGGCAAAGATCATTTACGAGCTATCGCCAGAGGTTGTCGTTGCCGAGACGATACGACAACTTGACCGAAGTCGCAATGCGATCTCGCATGTTGGGTTCTCGATTGACTGGGCTGCAAGAAATGGAAAAGTCGTCTATCAGGACAAAAAGAGCAGCTAAACCAACCGACGTTCGGGCACCGCAACAACCTAGCACTGGCTGTCAACACAGGTTGGTTCAGCCAAGCCTGACGCGGCAGTATTTCTTTTTGCCGGCCCAGACGAGCAGGCCGGTGGTCACCGCAATCTGCTGATCGTGAGTCATGATCGTCGTTTTCTCTTCACCGACTTTTGCGCCGCCGCCCTGAATGAGGCGTCTGGCTTCGCCGCTGCTGGGGCATAGGTTCAGGGCCGTGAGAAGTTTCACTGCCGTGAGAGTACCGTCCGTCAGCAGCGTGGCATCGAGCCCGACTTCCGGAATGTCGGTGGGCAATGCTTCGCCGCCGATTTCGGCCTGCCAGCGGGCTGCGGCCGCAGCGGCGTCTGCATCCGAGTGGTACTGCGCGATCACGAGTTTTGCGAGTGTAACCTTGGCGATTTTCAGATGTCCGGCAAGCAGGCGATCCACTTCGTCCAGAGGCACCGCAGTCAGCAGTTCAAAGTACATCTTCATCACGCCGTCGGGCAGCTGCATGAACTTCTTCATCATGTCGTACGGCGATTCGCTGATGCCGATGTAGTTGCCGAGACTCTTCCCCATGCGACGGACTCCGTCGAGCCCCACCAGGATCGGCGACATCACCGCAATCTGCTGATTGAGGTTTTCCTGAGCCTGCAGGTCGCGCGCCAGCATGAAACTGTAGAGCTGTTCCGTGCCACCCAGTTCCACGTCGGAACGGATTTTGACACTGTCCCATGCCTGCATCACCGGATAGAGACACTCATGAAGGAAAATGGCTTTCTCTTCGCGATAGCGTTTCGCGAAGTCTTCCCGCGTGAGCAACTGCGCAACCGTAACTCGTCCACACAACGACAGCACATTCGCGAATGACATCGTGCTGAACCAGTCACCGTTGCGATGCACTTCGGCGCGGGACATATCGACGACTTTGCCGACCTGCGTCAGATAGGTCGCGGCGTTGATTTCAACTTCGGCTTCGGTCAGCCGTTTGCTGCGCGCTTCATCACGTCCGCTGGGATCGCCAACCAGTGCGGTGTAGTTGCCAATGATAATGACGGCCTGATGTCCCAGCTCCTGAAACTGCCTCATCTTGCGAAGCGGGACGGTATGTCCCAGATGGACGTCGATGCCGGTCGGGTCGATCCCATACTTAATTCGCAGCGGAGTGCCCGTGTCGATACTCTGCTGGAGCTTCCTGCGGAGCTCGTCCTGAGGCACGATTTTTTCGATGCCGCGGGTGATAATCTGAAGCTGTTCGTCAACGGATGGAAAAGTCATGGACATCAATGAGGTGCCGAATGCAGGGGGAATCCTGAACACACAGCATCGTCAATCTGATGCTGCAACGGCGGAAGCGTAATGGCCACGCAGGGAGATGTCCAAACAGTGAACGTTCTCAACGCGACGAAATCACGTCAATCTGAGAACCAACGGGCACGTTGGGCCACAGCCGCCCGACCTGTTCAATGCGAATGGCTGCCAGCGTGTCGCCTGTCTGTCCGGTCATGTCAGCGACCATCGGAACATCGACAACCTGGCCGGTGAATTCCTCGTTGCCGGGAAATCGCAGTTCGACTTCCTGCCCGGTTCGCATTTCGTGGACCCGTCGCGTCGGCAGATATGCGGTGACGTAACGCCGATCAGTGTGCAGAATGCGAAGCATCACTTCGCCCGCCTGCATATCGTCACCCTCGAGGTAACGCACTTGCCCTACGGTGCCGTACACCGGAGACATCACGTGGACTTCGCGACTCACCGATTTCATGGACTCCAACTGCCCGGCAGCCTCTGCATAATGAGCCTGAATCGTGGTCAAGCCCACCGCTTCATTGACGGTCGCTGGCAACGTAGTGCGGACGGTTTCAAGCCGTGATTGCTCGGCACGCAGCGCCTGCAGGTGCGGATCAGCCGGTGAAATCGCTGCGGAATCCGATACCTGCGAATTGCGCGGCACCTGAGCAGTCCGCATGGGTTCCGGAAAATCCGTAAGGTGCGCAGGTTCAGGCACCGCTGACGACTGGCCACTGGCTCCGCTGAAGAAAATAATTCCACCTGCCCGACTTCGAGAGACGGAATTCAACTGAGCAGCATTGCTCGAGGAAACGCTGCGCACCGGACCGGAGTCTTGCGCGCGACGCGGTTTGCCATCATCAACGCGACTGACAGTCCTGCCGTCAAGTTCACTTAAGGCCACGCGCTGACGAACATTGGAAAGTTCACGATCGAGGTCGCGAGTCCGCCATTCGAGTTCAATCGCCGCCTGCGCTTCGACGCGCCGGACTTCTCGTGCGAGGTCTCGCATAAGTCGTTCCTGTGATTCGATGAATGTCAGGTGTTCGATTTTCTCCAGTGTCAGTAAGGGCTGACCGGAAAAAACTTCTTCACCGGCTTTGATCTGAACACTCGTTAACCGTGATGCCGCAGGAACACGAATGGTGGTAATGTCGGCTGAAAGAATTCCAGTCAAAGGCTGATTACGATGTTGTCCCAGCAGATACACCGTGAAGAATCCAATCAGCAATGCGGCGATCAGCAACGACATGGTTCGCAGGGCGGACGCGGGGAGTGTTGAAGACTGGCGAGGTACTGCGACGGAACATAGATTTTTCGCAAGCTCCGTCCAGCTTTCATCAATAATGCGTCCGACAGGGATCTGGAGTTCTTCTGCGATCGCTGACATCTCGCGGTGCCGCCAGAGCGCAATCTGACCCCAGAAATAGATGCCCAGCTGATTCAGAATCACGGCTTCGCGCGTACGCACCCCATCGATCCGAGTGAGGTCGTCGGACAATTCCGGAGCGATGTCAAAGACCACTCCGAATCGTCTGTCCATGCGATGTCCGCGCGGCAATGTGGCAATGATCGGCGATTCCATGGGTCCATCCGTCAGGAACATCCGAGAAGCATTCGACGGCGTCAGATGAGTCAACGCCGTGAAGCACTTCGTGAACGTAAGTCCGCCAGACGCGCGCAATGACCGTACCGGTCGATATCCGGTGCGCAGTCCGACTCATCTGTTTTCGGCCCTGTGAGCGTGAATGGTTGACCAAATCCACAAATCCGCGTCACTGAGTACGACGAAATCGACGTTCGAGGCCGTATTTCACATTGATATCGCTGAACGAAAGGCGGCTATTCTTCGCAAGACACCTGATTTAACACCCCTTAAGTGTGGCAGAGATTGCCGGAGTTCATATCTGGCGAGACATTGCGTAGAATCCACTCGACGAATCCTGCAATCGGTGATTGACAGAGACAGACAGATTCGCAGTGTCAACAAAGACTATCAGACGAGATTGTTATGAATTTGAAGAGGTTTGCGGTCACCGCAACGGCGGTGATATTGCTCGTTTCGTTGTGTGGTCCATTCCCTCGCGTGGCGAACGCGGTTCCGGTGGCTGCTTCCGATGAGAAAAGCAGCTCTGGCGCCCCGGTAACGACGGAGACCTCCGTGACAAATGCTTCGAATCAGGATGATAACGGCAAAGCAAATGAGGGAACGGAGTCCGTCCCGGCGAACCGTCTGGCCCGTGAATCCAGCCCATACCTCCTGATGCACGCTCATAATCCCGTGGATTGGTATCCGTGGGGACCTGAGGCCTTTGAGAAGGCTCGAGCGGAAAATAAGCCCGTGTTTCTATCAGTGGGATACAGCAGTTGCTACTGGTGCCATGTCATGGAGCGACAGGTTTTTTCGAACCAGAAGATCGCGGCCTATATGAACGAGCATTTTGTCTGTATCAAAGTGGATCGTGAAGAACGTCCGGATGTCGATGACATTTACATGACGAGCCTGATCGTGTATCAGCAGGCAACCGGTGCGGGCGGTGGTGGTGGCTGGCCGTTGTCAATGTTTCTGACTCCGGAAGGAGATCCGATTGCCGGCGCGACCTACTTGCCACCGGAAGATTCACCGGATGGACGCACCGGATTTCTGACGGTTGCCAATCGGATTACGGAACTTTGGACGGACAAGCAGGAGGCTGTCACCGGTTCAGCCGCAATGATCGCGCGCGAAGTACGTCGTCTCTCCGGTCCGATGGTTCTCGCAGAGCCCAAAGATCTGACTCGTGAGTTGCTCGAAGCCGTCGTGACGGGCATCGAAGGCCGTTACGATCCTGACTATGGCGGCGTAGATTTCAATGAACGCAGGCCCGACGGTCCTCGATTTCCCAACGCGCCACGACTCCAGTTTCTACTGGGGCTGCACGCCGAGAATCCGCGCCCGGAACTCTTGAAGATCGTCGATCATTCCCTGACAGCCATGGCGAAAGGCGGCATCCGAGATCATCTGGGCGGCGGTTTTCATCGCTACAGTACCGATCGCCGCTGGAATGTGCCTCACTTCGAGAAAATGCTCTACGATCAGGCGCAGTTGCTCGAGGCCTATGCGCAAGCTGCGCTGCTGACAGACAATCCGCTCTATCGGCAGGTGATCGAAGAACTGGTCGTGTTCCTTGAACGTGAAATGACGCTGCCGGGTGGCGGTTTCTGTTCCGCGCTGGATGCGGAGACGAATGCGATTGAAGGTGAATCCTATGTCTGGACGGAAGCACAGATTCGTGAGACATTGAAACCGGACGACGCGGAATTGTTCATGACGGCGTATGGATTTCACGAACCGCAGTCGTTTGAACACGGCCGAGTTCTGTTTTTGCCGAATACGGTGGCGGAACTCGCGGCACAGCAGTCCACAGACGCCGTCTCCCTGGAAACACGTCTGGCTGACATGCGCAATCAGTTACTGCATGTTCGTTCAAAGCGGCCGAGTCCGCTGCTGGACGATAAAGTGCTGACCGAATGGAACGCGCTGATGATTCAGGGACTGGCGACGAGCGGTCAATTGCCGGGTCGCGAACACGACCTGCAACTGGCGGCGAAGGCTGCTGATTTTCTGCTGACTCACTTGCGGGACAGTGAGGGTCATCTGCTGCGTTCGTGGCGAAACGAAAAGCCGGGACCGCGCGGTTATCTGGACGACTACGCCTGCCTTGCGTCGGCGCTGCGGACTTTGCACGTGGCGACAAAAGACGCACGCTGGCTGACAGCCGCCATTGAACTCACAAGGCTGCAGATTGCACAATTCTACGACGAAGCTCAATCGACATTCTTTTTTACGGCGCACGACCACGAGAAATTGTTCGCGCGGACCAGTTCGCCGTACGATTCTGTTTCTCCGTCAGGCAACAGTATTACAATTCGTAACCTGCTGGCGCTGAGCGATCATGATCCTCAGTTCCGCAGCATTGCCGAATCGACGCTCAAGCGATTTAGTGGAGCGCTGGATGCCGCACCCGTTTCCTGTGCCGGACTGGGGATGGCGTTGCAGGATCTGCTGGAGTTGCAGGCAGTCGAGGCGAAGAGTGCCACCGGTCTGCTTGATTCGCCTGTCAGAAAAACACTGCGCGGGGTCACTGCTGACCCGCAGGATGCCAGCGTCACCGCACGCCTCGGGCGTTCGATCTTCACTTCGGTCGTCGGCGAAAACTCGCAGCCGGAGGAGGAAGCACCAGAGCCGTCCGAATCAGAAAGCGTCGAGCAACAGGCGTTCAAGCCTGTCCTGGCGGGTCCGCTTGCGCCGTCGCCGTTCAGGCAGGGACAGGAGAGTCCCGTGAAGGTGAAGATCTATCCGTACTTCGACAAGCTGGAACGCGGCGGTAAGTGCCTGATGGCGATTGAACTGACGATTGCTGACGGCTGGCATATTAACGCGAACCCGTCGAATCCGGATTTCACAATTCCGACCGAAGTGAAGATCACAAGCAAACAGAAAATTAAAATGACAAAAGTGAAATACCCGAAGCATGAACTGCTGGAGGTCGAAGGTCAGGATGAACCTTCGCATGTGTACGGTGAGCGCGTCATCATCTACGCATTGCTGGAAATCGCAGCAGACGAAACAGCGGAAGTAGCGGAACTGGAAGTCGAAGTGAAGGTCCAGGCATGTAACTCAAAAACGTGTGAGCCGCCGGAAACAAAGAAGTTGATCGGAAAACGTCCGCTCGCCAATCCCGGCGACGAAATCAAACGGATTCACGAATCCAAATTCCCGAAAGACGACGAAAAGAACGAGGACGAAGAAAAGGACGGCGCTCAAAAGGACGAGAAAGGCATCGACAAGAAAGTCGAATGAGCGGCATCACTGCGATCCGTTGGGTATTCTGCGACGTTTTCCCGCCATCCGGCGACATTCGCGTTAGCCTCTGTCTATGTCTCAATCGTGCAGATAGCTGAAATTTTTGAATCCATTCAGGGAGAAGGGCCGTGGGCCGGGACGCAGTCTCTGTTCATCCGGACCTCGGGTTGTAACCTGCGCTGCTGGTTCTGTGACACGCCATACACTTCATGGAAGCCGGAAGGCACAGCTTTTTCGCTCGACGAACTGGCGTGGCGCGTCGCGGATTGTCCGGCTCCGGATGTGGTCCTGACCGGCGGTGAACCGATGCTGCTCCCGGATCTGGTCCCGTTGGCTCAGCGATGCCGTGAATTGGGAAAACGGATCACGATCGAAACAGCCGGGACTGTTGATCAACCGGTCGTCTGTGATCTTATGGCGATCAGCCCCAAAATGAGCAACTCCGTTCCTGACGATCCGGTGTGGCATGACCGCCACGAACAGGCCCGGTTTCGTCCGGAAGTCATCCGCTCGCTGCTGTCGCGTTACAGTTGCATTCTGAAGTTCGTGATCGATCAGCCGCAGGACGTTGTTGAAGTGCGCGCATGGTTATCCAATTTCAGCGGAATTGATGCCGGCATCGTGTGGCTGATGCCGCAGGCGAGGACTCGCGAACAACTTGCCGAACGATCCCTCTGGCTTCGCCCGCTGGCAGCCGAGTACGGCTTCCAGTTTTCGTCACGCCTGCACATCGAACAATTCGGCAACATTCGCGGCACGTGACCGCTATACCACGTTCAGTAATCAGGACTTCCTGACCTTGATCACTTTTGTCCCGGCGATGTCATCGTGAATGCATCGCCGACTGGATCGAAAGATCATGAGGACGTCAGCAACACTGACAAATCCACCAACAAACGGAACTGCACTAAGAATCTGAAACAAAAGGTTCCGCTTCAGCAGAAGTGGAATAAGAGACCTGACCCCTTTTTGTCCCGGTGGACACTTGTGACACGATGGCGGGGCTTCCATCTGGATATGAAATATTCCGTCTTTTCGCCAACAGCCCTCATGCTCGTAGCCTGAGACCCCTATCGAACTGTACAATTCTCGCGTGGTCATTTCGGATTTCCTGATAAGTCAGATTTAGACACTGCTCATCAGACCGACTTGGCTACTCGCTGTAAACCCTGCTCCACGCTGAAACTTACGACGCGCACTTCATTTGTCGATGAACCCAAAAAGGCAGGCATGTAATGGATCGCATCCACGTTCAGGAATCCGATGAGGCATGAACTATGCGGCTTGGAATGATGCAGCCTTATTTCTTCCCGTACATCGGCTATTTTTCACTGATTCACGCGACCGATCAGTGGGTGGTCTTTGACACGCCGCAATACATGCGACGCGCGTGGGTAAATCGCAATCGAGTGCTGTGTTGCGGTACAGAACCGTGGAAGTACGTTCGCGTCCCGGTTCAGAATGCTGATCGAAACACAAGTATTCGCGACATGCGGATTGATAACAATCAGCTGTGGGTGAATGACTTGATTGCTCAACTGGAGTCGTACCGACTGGCACGCGCCCCCAACTACAGAGCCGTTACGCACTGGCTGCATCATATTCTGACGGAAGCCACCACAAAATCCGAAGCCGGCCGGATTTCCAAGCTCCTGATTCATCTCCTGGAAGCCACTTGCCGCTTCATTGAATTGCCATTTCGATATCAGGTTTTCAGCGAAATGCAGCTGTCACTACCCGACGAAATCGGTCCCGGCGAATGGGCGCTGCTGGTTGGTAAAGCCCTGAATGCTGCTGCATACGTCAATCCTGCCGGTGGACGAGAGCTGTTCGACCCACAGGCTTTTTCTGCCGCAGGCATTCAATTACAAATTCTGGAGCCGAATCTGGTGGAATATTCGCAGGGTCGTCCGGACTTTATCCGGGGGTTATCGATCATCGATGTGCTGATGTGGAATTCGCCCCGACAGACCAGGCTGCTGATTGAACAGTATTCCCTTGATACGATTTGATGTCCTGTTGTGGGACAGACGAAATTCGTTCAATCCGAATTTTGTCAGAGTGTGGAAAAGGTTTCAGTGACATTTGAATTGGTCGAAAACAACCAGGTCTACTGTTGGCTGCGGCACACGCTCGAGCCGCGATATCGCGTGATCGCCGAACCGAGCGCAGCATACTATTCCGAGTTCTTGTTTCGCTATTGCGTCCTGGATGGCGATGAACTGCTGCATGAATTCAGCGGTGACTTTCGGGCGCTGCATCCAGGGCAACTTGTGGAACAGGCGAACGCATTGATCGCTCGGCTGAACGAAACGGAAGCAGCAGGCTCGTGCGCCGCCGAACAGACGCAGAGCAGACCTGTGGATCTGCCGGTTGTCGCCAGTCGACTGGTGCCACTGCGCACGGATGCGACGTATTTCAATTCGGGGCGGGCAGCGTTTACGTATCTATTACAGGATGTGGTGAAACCTCGTCGAGTGTGGTTGCCAACTTATATTTGCTGGTCGCTGGTGTCGGCCATGCAGACTCGATTCCCTGAGATTCCACTGCTGTTCTATTCGGTCGATCGGCATCTGAATTGTCAATGGCCAAACAACACTGCCCCTGCCGATGCGGTTGTATTTGTACACTATTTCGGCCACGTTTGTACGAAACCGGATGTCCCGAAACACTGCGTCCTGCTGGAAGATATGTCGCACGTACTGACACCCGGTTTGCCGATCACCGGGCAGCACGCATTTGGCAGTCTCCGCAAAACGTTTCGGATCGCGGACGGTGGCGTAATCTCGGGGAAGTACCATCCGTTCTACGAATCGGACGAACAATTGGCGGTCTGGCTTCGCTGGCGTGCTCGCGACTGGCGTGATCTGCGAGAAGCGGAAAACATGATGGATCGCAGCTGGACGGTGTCCGACATGTCCAGTCAGTCGATGTCTCGAATGTTAAGCACAGATGTCGCTGCGGCGGCCACACAGCGTCAACGGAATCAACAATTCCTGGAACGGCACTTCCCGGTAGGCGATCCGATGATTTCATTCCAGGCTGACGACGTGCCGCTACTGCAGAATGTGCTGCTCTCGGACACAACAACCAGAGATTCACTGCGATCGTTCCTGGCATCTCGCGGCATTTTCTCTTCGATTCACTGGCCCCTGCATCCACTATTGGCACAACAAGCTGATTCAGTGGACAGCACCGAGGCAGCGTGGCTGGAAAAACACGTTCTGTCGATACCGGTTGCTGACGACTTCGGTGAATCAGAGATGGCTTTCATCTGCGACGCCGCCAGCGAATGGCAGCGAAGTGGAGCGTGATCGGATTCAGGCAGTTTATGTGCCGCTGTAAATACTCCGCGTGGTCACCGTGGGTGTTTACCCGTAATACGTGAGAATGACACCATTCCAGCCGGTCGATGAGTCGATCTGTTCAAAAGGGCACCCAGAAGGATTCCGCGAGCTTGAAGGATCGGTCGTTGACGGACGACCAAATCAGGTGTCCCGTCGCATTCCGGACGGATTTCTGTCCCATGTGAGCGAGGCTCATGTCTGTGGCTGTGCGACGAGCGGGAAAGCAGTGTTTTTTTGAGCAGTAGCCCAGCTTGCTCTGCGGGGCACTCGCATCAGGGACAAACCGTGGCCACAACTCGCACACAAACCAGATTTCAATATGGCTACCAGCGTCACGTAGCGGGCGATGTTCAGGCGGCTGCTCGGGTCTATGCAGAGGTTCTTCAGGCCGACCCGGGAAATGCCGACGCATGGCATCTGTCGGGGCTGATTGCTTTTCAAAAAAAACAGTTCGCCGCTTCTGAGCAACTGATTCGCCACGCGTTGACATTGCGCCCGGATGAAACTGCTTACGAAGCCAACCTGGCCGCTGCCCTGCTCGCCACAGACAAGATCGATGAAGCGGAACAGCATTGCCGCAGGATATTGAGGGTGGATCCTGAACACCTGGTTGCCATGAAACACCTTGGCACTGCACTGCGAAAACAACACCGTTCGCGCGAAGCCTTTGACGTCTGTCAATCGCTGGTCCGGAAGACGCCGTCCGATCCGGATGCACTGTGCAATCTTGGTGCACTGCTGAACGACATCGGTCGCATCGACGAAGCTCACGATACGCTGCGGAAAGCGCGGGCGCTGAACGATCGCCTGCCGGAGATTCATCTCAATCTGGGTTCGGTTCAGCGACTACTCGGCCTTTTTGATGACGCTATGAAGTCACTGAACCAGGCCGCCGAGCTGGCTCCGGGGCTGGCGGAAGTGTTTATTAATCGCGGCAATCTGTTGCTGGAAATGGGCCGCCCCGATCAGGCGCTGCAGGATTTTTATCGTGCACTGGAACAGAATCCGAGATCGATTTCTGCATTAAGCGGCCTGGGGCTGGGACTTCAGGTACTGGGTTGCTGGCCCGAAGCGATGGATGCGTTTCGACTGGCGAGCCAGCTGATCGACACCATCCCGGCAGGCGCGTCGTCTGGATCGCGTTTGCACGCATCCGCGCAGCGAAGGCTGAAAAGCAACCTGATCTATTATTCCAGTCTGTCCCCACGCCTGCAGCGGTCGGACGTTTTCGAACTGCATGCCAGCTGGGGGCGTTCGATTGAACACGGAATCACACCGTTTGAACATTCGCAGGGCACGCAGCTCAACAGGCGGCTGCGAATCGGTTATATGTCTCCCGACTTTCGGCGGCATGCAACCATGCGATTCTTTCTGCCGTTTTTCCAGGCGCATGACCACAACGTCGTAGAGACAGTCTGCTACTCTGAGACCACTCGCGAAGATGAACTGACGCATCGAGTTCGTGCTTTTTCAGATCTCTGGCGGCCGACTTACGGCATGACAGACCAGCATCTCGCCGAAACTATGCGTGATGACCAGATCGATATTCTGATCGATGTCGCTGGCCATACATCGGGAAATCGATTGCCGTCAATGGCGTGGCAACCGGCTCCAGTGCAGGTTTCGTTTCTGGGATATCCCAATACGACTGGACTGAGTCGAGTTCAATATTTTCTGACTGACGCTATTCGTGAAGATTCGCAGACCGCAAACCTGTTTACCGAGCAGTTAATAGCGATGCCACACGGAGCAGCCTGCTTTGATTCGGGTGAAGCAGACGTGCAGATATCCGATCCGCCGTTGCTCCGCAACGGCTATCTCACACTGGGCTCAACGCATCGGCTGGAAAAACTGTCGTCCGAGTGTCTGGAAGTCTGGGCCGCCGTCATGCACAGGATTTCGAACGCACGGCTGCTGTTGATTCGTGATGTTCTCGGGAGTTGCGAATCACTGCGACAGAACCTGCTCCGGCGACTGACGGATGCCGGCATTCCACCGCATCGAGTTGATATGAGCTGGGATGTGCCCGGTCTTCATCTGGAAATCTATTCAAAAATTGACATTCTGCTGGACGTTTTTCCCTGGCCCAGCGGTACGACATCCTACGAATCCACATGGATGGGCGTGCCGATGCCTGGCATTTACATCAAGAAACAAGATGGGGTCACGACCGATCCTGGATGCACTCGATCGTCCGCTTCGTTCCTGCATCAGATCGGCCAGGCGTCGCTGGTAGCCACAAGTCTGGACGACTACGTTCAGCTCGTGGCCAGTCTGGCAATGGACGTCCCCCGACTTTGTCACCTTCGGCGCTCAATGCGTCAGCAGATGATCGAAACGGTCTGCGATGGCGTTCGATTCAGCCGTGATCTGGAATCGATTTACCGGGGCATGTGGCGTCGGCACTGTGGCGTGCCCGTTGAAGAAACCGGACTACCTCTGTTAAAACGAGCGGAGGCAGCCGCATGACGTTCAGCATCGACACTCTGAATCGTACTTACTGTCAACTGGTAGCCGAACGCGCGCTTTCTGTTTTGCCGTCGATCGGCAATTGGATTGGCCAGCAGGTGAACGTGTTTTTGCGACACGACGCTCAATACGTTTTTGCCATTCATCACCATCCGCAGATCGGCATGGCGAACGTTGTGCAGTTGAACAATGCGCGCTTTACTGTTGATGCCGGTGGTCGCCTGCAAACATTGCAGAAAGCCGGACCTCTGCCCAACAGGGCAAGCGTTCATGCCTTTGTGTCCGGACAACTTGCCGACGTCAGCGATGATATCTCCCGTCTGGATTCGTCAATGTGGTGGCCGGTCGTTTATCGACCGGACACGTGCTCCCACTTCATGACCAGCGAGCAGTCAACGGACGCACCTGAAATGTGGCGGGCGGTCCTGCGCGCGGACCGAGTCCTGATGATTCCAGGGCCCATTAAAGTCTGGTGCCAGCGTCCGGCACTGATCCAGTGTGATCGTCCTGAACCGCTGATTTCCGGAGGTGTCCGATGATCACAGTCGCTGAGATGAAGACCGCCGCTGAGACAAAGATCACTGCCGAGCAATTTGCCATTTTCGGCGGTGTGCCGCTGTTTTCTGAGCCTCTTCATGTTGGTCAGCCTGTGTTGTCGGACCGCGAACAGCTACTGGCCGACTTCGACGCCGTGATGCAATCCGGTCAACTGACGAATCACGGACCGAAGGTTCGTGAATTTGAATCCACGGTCGCCTGCATGACCAGTGTTCGTCATTGTATCGCCACCTGCAACGCCACCATCGCTTTACAGATTGCGGCACGCGCGATGGGACTGACAGGTGAAGTGATTATGCCCGCCTTTACTTTCATTGCGACAGCTCATGCGATGGAGTGGATCGGACTGACGCCCGTGTTTGCCGATGTCGATCCGGCGACCCACACGCTGGATGCAGATTCGGCGGAAGCCTGCATCACCTCACGAACGTCCGCTATATTGCCCGTGCATTTATGGGGACACGTTTGTCGACCGGAACAGTTTGCGTCAATGTGCAAGCGGCACGGACTGCGATTACTGTTTGATTCCAGCCACGCTTTTGGATGTCAGTCAAACGGCGTGTCAACGGGAGCCTTCGGCGACGCCGAAGTCTTTAGTTTTCACGCCACCAAGTTCATTCATGCCTTTGAAGGTGGCGCGATTGTGACGAACGATGATCAGCTGGCTGAACGCTGTCGTCGTCTGCGCGCGTTCGGGATCTCCGGCCTGACCGAAGTGTCTGATGTGGGCACCAACGGAAAGATGCACGAACTCTCTGCAGCCGCTGGCCTGCGTTCTATTAAATCGATGCCCGCGATACTGTCTGCCAACACAGACAATCGTCGTGCCTATGCTGATATTTGCGATACCGTTCCAGGTCTGTCGCTCACGCCGGTTCCGCGCGGCAATTTCAGCAACAATCAATACCTTGTGTTTACCGTCGATGAACATCGATTTGGTCTGTCACGAGATCAACTCGTCAGCCTTTTGCGGGCGGAAGGCGTGTTTGCACGCAGCTATTTTGCCCCCGGCTGCCACCGTTCGGAACCGTATCGCAGTGACAGCACCGGACGACATGTGCCGGTGCCCCTGCCTGTCTCTGAACAGCTTCTGAATTCGGTCCTGCAACTGCCGACGGGTTTGGCGGTGTCGGTTGGTCAGATTCGGCAGATCGGCAGACTGATCGCTTCACTGCACCGCACTTGCCATCAGATCCAGCAGTTGTGGTCATTGTGTGACGGTCGTGTGAAATATCATCATGCCGACGCTGCCGCACCGCGCAGTCTGACCCCACCTGTCCCCGTTTTCAGAGAAGCCGGCTGATACAAATGGAAAGCCCGAATTCAGACAGCGTTTCTCGTGCAACTGAGTACGCGGTGCAACAGCCTGCTGCCAGGACGGACCCGTCGGTAATGCCGTCGCACGTTGTCGATGCCAGAACACTTCTGTGCGATCGTTTACTGAATTCACCCATTCCCAGGCACGAATTGATTCGCAATCTGGGTCTGTACACGTTGCCGATGGAGACACGTCGGACTCTGTTCTTCAGTGATCTGTACCAACAGATCGTAAACGTTCCCGGTGTGATTCTGGAATTCGGTACTCGCTGGGGGCAAAATCTGGCCATCATGCAGTCGCTTCGATCCATTCTGGAACCGTATCACCATCGCCGCCGCATCGTGGGGTTTGATACATTTGCCGGATTCCCGTCGGTCAGTGCCGAAGACGGACATGCCACTGCAGCGCACGTTGGTGCCTATGCTGTTACCGAGAACTATGACAGATATCTGACAGACCTGCTGGCGCTGCGAGAACAACAATCTCCGCTGCCGGAAGTCCGTAAATTTGAAGTGATCAAAGGTAACGCACCGGAAATGCTTGAGCTGTATTTGAAACAGCATCCGGAAACCATTGTCGCTTTGGCCTACTTCGACATGGATCTGTATCAACCGACCGTTGATTGCCTGAACCTGATTCGTGATCGACTGCCGGTTGGATCGATCGTCGGCTTTGATGAATTGAACCATGCCGCTTTTCCCGGTGAGACGACGGCGGTTCGCGAAGTTCTGGGACTGAAGAACATTCGACTTCGTCGGAGCCTGTGGAGCGGAGACGAATCCTATTTCGTCGTCGAATGAAGCAGGCTGCACAAGGGACAGGATCGAGTAAACATGATTTCACTGGGAAAACGACCTGATTATCACCAGATAACGGCTTGTACCGAATCGTATTTTGATCGACTTGGAGATTCACCACTGGGAATGGGGTGGCCCAATACGCCGGACGCGATCCGACGTTATCAAATCATGCTGGACGTAATCCGACCGCAACCCTCCCCGGCAGACCCGATCTCAATCCTGGATCTGGGTTGCGGCTGCGGCCACATGTATGAATACCTTCACAGCGAACAGCCTGGCGGTATACGGTACACCGGAATTGATCTGTCCGAGCGTTTTATCGATCAGTGTCATACCAAATATCCTGCGGCTGATTTTCGTCACGTGGACGTGCTGCAAACGCCCGAGCAACTGGAGATATTCGACTATGTCATTCTGAACGGCGTATTCACGTCTCGATGTGCAATGTCGTTTCAGCAAATGTGGGACTTTGCCAGATCCCTGCTGTCATTGGCATTCCACAGGGCTCGTCATGGCATCGCCTTCAATGCAATGGCCAAGCACGTGGACTGGGAACGAGACGACCTGTTTCATCTGCCGCTGGATACGTTTGCTGCGTTCGCGAGCGAAAGTCTGAGTCGTCATTTCGTCATTCGTAACGACTACGGACTGTACGAATTTGCGGCGTATGTTTACCATCGGAAAACTGGTGTTTAGGACCCGCGCCAAAACAAACTACCGGAAGTGTAGTTAGTTCGCGGACGAATTGTGTAGTTCCATTCACCATGAAACGTGTTTCGAATTATAATGCATTCGTTGAGTTCTTTATCGGGAACTTTTCGACCTTTCGTGTAGATTGACTGATCAAGCCAGACGTGGACTTCTCATCCTTCCGTCGTCTTCTTCCGAGCTTCTGCCACCAGCGTTCGATGCCAGCCACTGCGAATTCGGCCGTGTCGTGACTGATTTCAACGGAGACTCCTGCTTCGTTACAGTGAATATCATAGACACCGTACGGTTGGAATTGGAGAATCAATCGTTGCCGCCCGGGGAACCGTGAGGTTATGTCATGTCGCCATCTCGCTCCGTCGAGATGAGCATTGTTCTTTCGCGTTCGCCAGTCAATGCCAGTTGCTATGATCGTAATCGCCGAAATCCGCGACCGATCCCTGTCGGTCCGCAACTTGATGCTACTTGTTGACTATTCCAATTACGACCTGTTACGCTTGTTCAGCTGAAAATGATCATTGAATGGAGGTTGGCGCTCATACGACGCCGGTTCGGGGAAATGAACGTCAACGCATTCAGTCCTTGAGCGAAGGAGAATCTACATGTTGCGTGTGCTTGGCACAGCGAATCGTCTTTGTGATGGGATCACCCGCCGTGAAGTCATGCGAGTTGGCGGATTGTCATTGTTTGGCGGCTTGAACTGGTCGCGAGTGGCTCAAGCTGCAAGTGCCGTTGAAGCAGGTCGCGGACCGGCGAAGTCAGTGATCATGTTCAATCTCCTGGGCGGTCCTTCACACATTGACATGTTCGACATGAAGCCGCAGGCCCCTCTCGAGATCCGGGGGGAGTTTTCTCCGATCCCGACATCGGTTCCTGGTTTGACGATTTGCGAACATCTGCCGAGGCTCTCGCAGTGGATGCACCGTGCGACGCTGATTCGCACATTTAGCCATATGTTCAACTCTCACGATCCGCTCCCGTTCATGACGGGGTTTACGGATGGCAACCCGGCGGCTCAGGCGATGCCCACCGATCCGCCGGACATCGGTGCCATTTGCCAGTATCTGGGGCTTGGTCCCAAAGACCTGCCAGGCGCTGTCTGCATGCCCTGCTTTCCGGGATCAGGGGAAAAGGGGCATCGGCGTCGTGGTCCCTATGGCGGATTCCTCGGCAAGCAGTACGACCCCCTGTTCACGCTCTGCAAACCCACATTCGCGCGTGAACCAAAGGTTGCCAACTACGACCCCGTGATGGCGCTGGGTGAGCCCGTGCCGCCGACAGCAGATGCACTGGCCGACATGACAGTCGAGCGACTTGATCGGCGGCGCTCGTTGATCTCGCAGATCGACGGTGAATTCGCACGCACACAGGCATCTGCCGCAGTCGATACCATGAATGATGCTCAGCGCCGAGCTTTCCTGCTGCTGACTTCCGGCCGGACGCGCGATGCTTTCGACCTGAACCTGGAACCCGCCGCAATCCGCGAAGCCTATGGCCGACACCTCCCCGGAGCAAGCCTGATCATCGCGCGCCGACTGGTGGAATCGGGAGTGCCATTTGTCAGCGTGCATCAGGAGATCTTCGACCATTACGGTCATGCGTACGACATGCATTCGAATAACTTCGGCATGCTGAAGAATCTGAACCTGCCGTTGCTCGATCAGGTGATTCCGGCTCTGCTGCAGGATCTTGATTCGCGGGGACTGCTGGATTCGACTCTGGTTGTCGTGATGGGAGAAATGGGGCGCACGCCGAAAGTGAATGCTTCAGCGGGTCGCGACCACTGGCCACAATGTGGCTTCAGTCTCTTGTTTGGAGGAGGCGTGAAGCAGGGTCTGGTTTACGGTTCGACAGATCCGATCGGTGCCTACCCGGACTCGCATCCCGTGTCTCCTGCGGACTTTGTGGCGACGGTCTATCAGTTGATGGGAATCGACCCTCATATGACCGTGCCTGACCGGAGTGGTCGCCCGATCTTTATTGCTCACGGCGGTGAGCCGGTGCATGAGATCATCGCCTGAATTCCCGCCTGTTCGAATCAGCCGCTGTAGAAGGAGTTCGGATGTCCGGGGCATCGACCAGGCGTGGCAGAGCTTCGCGGATAAGTTGATCTGCGCAATCGCTTACCGCGTGGCAACCGGGCATCTGCCGCCGCCATGAGATGAAGGGCTCGACCTGTGTCAGGACACAATTTCCTGCACGACATTTCCGTAGACATCTGTCATTCGGAAATCGCGGCCGGCGTAGCGATAGGTGAGACGAGTGTGGTCCAGGCCGAGCAGATGCAGGATCGTGGCGTGCCAATCGTGGATGTGACATTTGTTCTCCACTGCGACACCGCCATGTTCATCCGTAGCGCCATAACTGATACCACCCTTGACTCCACCACCAGCCATCCACGTCGTATAGCCTTTGTGATTATGATCGCGTCCGTCTCCGTTTTGAGCGTCGGGCGTGCGGCCGAATTCACCGCCCCAGATCACCAGCGTGCCCTTTAATAAGCCGCGCTGAGCAAGGTCCTTCAGCAGACCCGCGATCGGCTTGTCGACTTCAGTACATCTTTCAGGAAGATCTGTCTTAAGGCGATTGTGGTGGTCCCAGTTTCCGTGTGTGATTTCCACGAAACGAACACCGGCTTCCACAAAGCGGCGAGCCATCAGGCACTGACGCCCGAAGGCGTCTGAAGCTCCCCCATCGATTCCGTACAGCCCGAGCGTCTTCTCAGATTCTTCGGAGACGTCCATCAGTTCCGGAAGAACGTCCTGCATGCGAAACGCGAGTTCGTAGGATTCGATGACACCCTCCACTCCAGGCTGATGTTCCTCCCGTTCCAGTTTCTGCTTATTCAGTATCTGGATAAAGTCCAGTTGCTTACGCTGCGCCGCTGTGGAAATCCGTGGATTGTTGATGTCGGGCAGCGAAGGCGCTGGACTATTACCACGATACGCAGCCTGAGCTCTCTGCTGTGGTCGGCCAACCTTTGTCCCCTGGTAAATCGCAGGCAGGAAGGCGCTCCCGAAGTTCTGCGCGGACGCGACCGGAGGATTGAGGGCCACAAAGCCCGGCATGCTTTCGTTTTCAGTCCCAAGCCCGTACAAGGTCCATGCGCCCAGCGATGGACGTACGAACTGGGCATTGCCGGTGTGCATCTGTGTCATCGCGCGGGGGTGTGTTGGCTGATCGCAGTGCATGGATCGGATCAGACAAAGTTCATCGGCGTGCTTTGCGACTTCCGGAAACAGGTCAGAGATCCACAGGCCGCTGTTCCCATGCTGACGGAATTCCCAGGGAGACGCCATCAGTCGGCTGCCCCCGGGTTTGCGGCTCTTGCCGGCGTCTTTCGCCAACTGTGGTTTGTAATCAAATGTATCGACATGCGACGGGCCTCCCTGCATACACAGGAATATGATGCGCTTCGCCTTCGCTGCGAAGTGCGATTGTTTTGGACGGAGCGGATTATTCGACTCCGATTCCGCCTCAGCAGCCTGAGCTGTCAGGCCCGCAAAAGCCAGAAATCCGAAACCAGCAGACGCCGTTTGGAGTATTTCCCGACGTGAAACACCTGGGATTGGAAATGTCATGACGGTTGTCCTCAAAACGGTCTCAATTCAAATATCGAAACTCGGCAGATGCAAAAAGTGCCTGGCAGAATTCACTGAGTGCCACAAACTTCTCTTCATTTTCGGATCGCGGTGAGCGGCCTCTGCCTTCTGCGGGAGAAGTGTCAGCACTTCGGAAAAACCGGTTGCTGGCTTGAATTTCCTCGACCGTCGGGGGGCGGTTGTAAACCAGCCTGAACGCCAGATCGATCCGGTCAGCGGGTGCCTCAGCCTCCTTCAGAATTCGCCGAGCCAAGGCGTCACTCTGTTCAATCACAAATGTATTATTCATCATGTACAGTGCCTGCGCCGGAGTGTTCGATGACTCTCGCTGGCCGATTACCATGCTCGGTTCGGCAAAGTCAAACACTTCCAGTGATCGAGGCAGCGAGTTTCTCGCGACGGGCAAATAGACCGATCGATAGTAGACTGTGGAATCAAACACGTTGCCTCCGCTCTGACGATTTCGCGCTGCCGCCATCACGCCACCGACATTCGATGGACGCCGTCCTTCCATGCCCGGTGTCCCGGATGCCATGGGCACCATCGCCGGTCCGTTGGGGCCGATCAATGTTGATCCGAAGCGGGAAATCATTGATCCTTCCGGTCGCTTTGTGTCCAGTTGACCGCCGGCCGCCAACATGCTGTCACGAATCGCTTCAGCATCCATGCGGCGCGGATTTGCGCGGGCGAAGTAGAGATTGTCCGGATCCTTTTCAAAGCGATCCTGATCAAACTGTGAGGAGAGCCGGTAAACGTGGGACGTGGCAATTTCGCGGATGATGCTCTTGACGGACCAGCCGGATTCCACAAACCTCACGGCCAGATAATCCAGCAGTTCAGCGTCTGTTGGTCCGGGCCCGGACGCGCCGAAATTCTCAGGTTCGCGGACGAGAGCCTCACCCATCAGATGCTGCCAGATTCGATTCACCATGACGCGGGCCGTCAAGGGGTGATTGGGGCTTGTCATCCATCTTGCCAGTTCCAAACGGCCGGATGACTCTGCGGCGATGTTCGGCGGGGTCGAAGTCAGGACCTGCACAAAACCTCGCGGGACTTCCTGCGCGGGCTGGTCAATTTCTCCACGGACCAGCACTCGGGCATTCTTTGGTTGTGCCAGGGTCTGCACGCCCATGCAGACCGTGAGCGGCTGTCCGTTTTCATCAACACTGTTGATTCGGTTCGTGAGTTCAGAGGCCTGGAAACCCAACAGAAATGGGTTGGCCATGTTGCGACGAGGTTCCGTCCCGCTGGCTTGTGGCTGTCTTGCGGTCCGACGCGCCTCTTCGGATTCTTTCTCAAGTTCATCACGCTTCTTCCGGAGTGCCGCGAGTTCCTGCTTCGTCATGGCTGTATCGGACGGATTGGGGTCGTCAATCGGCAGGATGATCAGGTTGCTCGGCTGTCGATTTCGCTGACTGCGAGCACCGCCGTAAAATGTTTCCGTGCTCTGGAAGATACCGGCGAGAGCGTAATAGTCCGTCTGGGGAATCGGATCGAATTTGTGATCGTGACAACGAGCACATGCGACGGACACGCCCATGACCACACGAGTCGTCACATCAATCTGCTCATCGATCAGATCCGCCTGAAACTGTCGCGGATTCTGTTCAATCAGAGCCTTCGGTCCAAGGGCCAGAAAACCGGTGGCAATCAAATGATCCGACCATTCTGCGTCTGTCTTCGCTGGCAGCAGATCTCCGGCAATCTGTTCCTGAACAAACTGGTCGTACGGTTTGTCATCGTTAAAGGCATCAATCACGTAGTCGCGATAACGCCACGCATTTGGAAAGGAAAGATCGACTTCTTTTCCGGCTGACTCCGCGTATCGAGCCACATCCAGCCAGTGGCGCGCCCAGCGTTCTCCATATTGCGGAGTATCCAGCAATCGATTGACTTCAGACGAGATGGCCTGTTCGGGATTTAATTTCCAGGCGTCAGTAAACTGCTGCATCGTCTCCGGAGTCGGAGGCAGTCCCGTGAGATCCAGATGCAGCCGACGCAGCAAAGTGAAAGCATCGGCGTCGGCCACCGGTGTCAGCTGATGAGCCGTGTACTGCTGTTCCACAAAGCAGTCGATTTTGGACGAACTCCATGCGGTGGCTTCGGGAATCGCCGGTTTGACGGGCGGTTTGAAGGACCAGAATTGTCTGCCTGTTTCGATATCCTCTTCAGTCACTCGGGACTTCACCACAGTGGCTGTTGAGACGCGAGGATCCGGTGCTCCCATTTCAATCCACTCTCGAAAGTCGGCAATCGTCTCGGCAGACAATTGCTTCTTCGGCGGCATGCTGAAGTCGCCATAGTTGATCGCGTTCCAGAGAATGCTCTGTTCGAGATCGCCGGGGACAACCGCCGGACCCGATTCGCCTCCAGCGAGCAGAGCCTCGCGACTATCGACGGACAAGCCGCCACGCACAGCCTGTCCTTCCGAAGAGTGGCAGCGATAGCATTGGTCAATCAATACCGGACGAATCTTCGCCTCAAAGAAATTGATGCCTTCCTGCGTCGGCTCCGCAGATTTCTCGTCGGCGATTGCCGTTTCTGCAAGCCAGCATGCCAGAACGGCACACATGGTTTTTGACCAGTTTTGATTCATGATCTGTCGCATCGTAAAGACTCACATGGTGCAAGTTGTCTGAGATCAGTGAGGACAAAGGGGTCAGGCCGTCATTCGGCCGATGGTCGCTTTGGCTTTACGCCAGCGCCGTCCTTGTCGCCCTTCGCACCACGAACCTGTCCGGCTCGGTCTCCCATCTTTGCCATCGCCTTTTCCATTTCCGACTTATCAATCGCGCCGTCGCCATTTTCGTCCATGCGAGACACATTCTGCTGCATGCGTTCGGGGATTTCGTCTCCGCTGAGTTTTCCATCTTTGTTCACATCACGCTGTTCAAACATCCGAGCCATCATTTCTTTGCCAGGCGCTCCGTTCGCTCCCGGTTGTCCTTCACGCGGCATTCCATCACGTGCCATCGCAGCGAAGTCCGGGCGAAGTTCTTCGGGACTGAGGGCCCCGTCACCGTCCTTGTCGAGTTTTGCCAGAGCTTTGGACGCATTTTCAATCTCACTTGCCGAAATCGAACCGTCCTTGTCCGCATCAAGCGCCAACAACAGCGGCATTCGCTGTGCCATCGCGCCAGCCATCGCGCCAGCCATCTCGGCACGGTCACCGCCCTGCTGACGTCGTGGTGGATTTTGAGCGCCCTGCCCTTCGCGTTTTGGTGGATCCTGGCCAAAAGCTGCGGTTGCAAGACACACGACAGACAGTACTGCTGAGATCATCATCTTGTTTTTCATGGAAACATTCCTTATCACAAAGCCTTTTGAAGAAAGCACTTAAGTCAATTCTGACATTATGGGCGAGCGGCATTCATCAACGTGTCCGGACTCAATACCGCCTTGGCGCGGGAATAATCCACAGGCGTTTTCCTGAATTTGTTTCGTTACTCAATAATTTGCGAACACCGAGTGTTCTGAGCCTGGTTTCATTAGGATCTGCGATGTAATGGTTGCATACAGCATGCGGTTGGCATTGGCTCGTTTAACCGCGTGCCCAGCGGGCCGCGCTAACGGCGTCCCGTTGGATGGGTTCCCGCGCGCGGGGCGATGCCCACGCGGTTAAACGACGATGAATTCTTTGGCTGAGGATTCAGCAGCAGCCGGACGTCAAGCTCCTGCAGGGGTCACCGGGATTGGGCCGTATCATGAATAGTACTCACGCAGACGAACGCCGCATGCTTGTTGAGGGCGGTCAGACAGTTCTGGCTTCACTCTTTTCGTCTTACCAGAATCGTCTCGAAAAGATTGTCAGCTTTCGGCTGGATCCACGAATCCGTGGTCGAATCGATGCCGCCGATATTCTGCAGGAAGCCTATCTGGAAGCATCACATCGGCTGCAGTCGTTTCTTGAATCCACCGATGTCTCCTTCTTCGTTTGGCTCCGTCAGCAGACGCTGCAGACACTGATTGATGTCCACCGTCGGGAGTTTCGACAGAAGCGGGATGTAAATCGTGAGATTCGCTTTGCCTCGACCGGGACATCAGACGGTACAAGTCTTTCCATCGCGCAGTTTCTGATCGATCAGTTAACATCTCCCAGCCAGCTTGCGGTGAATGCGGAAGAAATGCAATGGTTACAGGAAGCACTGAATTCAATGCACGAAGTGGATCGGGAAGTCCTGGCTCTGCGACACTTCGAACAGCTTGGCAATAGCCAGGTGGCGGAGATTCTGGGGCTGACTCCGACGGCTGCCAGCAATCGTTATCTGCGAGCCGCAGCCAGACTGAGTGAGATCATGCAGCGTTTGAATTCGAAAACCGGCCCGGATGACTGTACTTCCCCTGGTCGGAAATGAGTCTGGCGAGCGGAGCGGCGTGGGCCCAATCGCACTCACTTTGTAACCCGAAGCGTTATACCTCACGCGGCCACGAATGACACATTTTGGAGATTCTGGAAAGCGACAGATCCGGTGGGCGTTGAGGCTGTCCGTTACTTATTTCCGTGCGATTCATTCGTTTGTCCCCATTCGGTTGTCTCCCTGCGTCGCATGAAATGTGACAACCGAATGGGGACAACCGAATGCACAAAATAGCCGGAAAAACTTCCGTACAAAAACCGAGTGCTATACTGCACGCGGTTGGCATTGGCTCGTTTCACCGCGTGCGCAGCGGGCCGCGATTGTTCTATTTGAAATTTCGTATTTGAGATTTGAAATTTGAGATTTGAAATACGCAGCGCGGGGCGTTGCCCACGCGGTTAAA
>CAZFDW010000032.1:0-25927 GCA_964517865.1 uncultured Chitinophaga sp. | reverse complement strand
GAGCGGCAGCTTTCGGCAGACCGGGGTCGGTCGCGCGAGCAGTGGAAGCAGAAGTATGAGACCGCGACGTCAGGTGCAGTATCGAATTCATTCGCGTTCACGGATTCTTTCAGGACTGCGACGTTGCGCTTGCTCCGAATGGTGCGGTCACCAATGCCAGTGCTGTGCAATTCACTGCCGACGATCTGCATGAAGGCGTAGGATCGCGTGGATCTGCTAAGCGCATGAAGGCACTTCTGGATCAAAAACTGGTCGACAGGTGTGTCCTGAACGATAAATCGCCAGTCAGCGAATCCGTGCATAAGAATGGGATGGAGTTTATCTCCGATCCTCGCTTTGCAGGAGTTACTGAACTGGTGGTGATTGAAGCCACTGATGCAGATGAGCAGAAACTTCTACAACAGTTGCAGGTCCAATCGATCAGTCTTTCCGATATTTGCGCACCCATATTCGGCGCTCCACTGAACACAATTTGACAAATCGCAATCTATCAGCACCGGATCTTCCGTCGGCTCGCCGGATTTTATTCTGCAGCGTCGGCTACTGCAGGATCTCATGCACCACGCGGCCTTTTACATCGGTCAGGCGAAAATCGCGGCCACTGTTGCGGTAGGTCAGACGGGTATGGTCAAGGCCACACTGGTGCAGCAGCGTGGCGTGCAGGTCATGGAAGTCACAGATGTTTTCCACCGCGTGCACTCCAAATTCATCTGTCGCCCCGTAAGTTGTTCCGCCCTTGATTCCCCCACCGGCGACGAACACGGAAAATCCTTCCGGATGATGATCGCGTCCGTCCGGTCCCGGAGCATGTGGTGTCCGACCGAACTCGCCCGCCCATAAGATCAGCGTGCTGTCGAGCATGCCTCGTTGCTTCAAATCTTTCATCAGTGCGGCTACAGCGCGGTCGGTTTGTCGTGCATTTTTTTCATGTCCGGCTTTCAGACCACCATGCTGATCCCACGTGCCGTTCGAAAGTCCGTATGGACAGTTGATCTGCACGAACCGCACGCCGGATTCAACCAACCGCCGGGCGCGAAGACACTGACGCGCGTACAGCCGCGTGTTCTGATCGGGATCGTCCAGTCCATACAGCTCACGAGTTGATTTCGTTTCTTGCGATTCATCGAGCACATCGGGCACCAGCGTTTGCATGCGCGCAGCGAGTTCATAATTCCGAATGGCACTTTCAACGGCATCGTTGCCGCCAAGACTGGTTGAGAATTCCGTATCCTGCTCGCGAAGGAGATTCAACTTTGCGCGTTGAAGCTCAGGCGACCCTGCGGCCAGCAGATTATCCAGAGGTGCGCCATCGGCTTTCAGGATCGTGGCTTCATAACTTGCGGGCAGAAATCCGCTGCCGAATGCTTCCAGTCCGCCCACCGGAACATGGCCGAAACTCAGCACCACATATCCCGGCAGATTCTCAGATTCGTTGCCAAGCCCATAGCTGACCCACGATCCGAAACTTGGTCGCCCTGCGCGATTGTTTCCGGTATGCAGCAGCAGCACACCGGTCGCATGAATCGGTAAATCCGCTTTCATGGAACGAATCACGGCAATGTCATCGGCACACGACGCGATGTGAGGAAAAAGCTCACTGATCCACATGCCACCGTCGCCGTGCTGTGCAAATTTCCATGGACTTCTGACCCATTTGCGCGTCGCGTCACCACTCCACTGCTCACCTTCATGAACCGCAAGATCTGGTTTGGGATCGAAGGTATCGACGTGGGAGACTCCACCGTCCATAAACAGAAAGATGACGTTCTTCGCCGGGCCGGAAAAATGCGACTGCGAATTTGTTGCGCCAAATCCACGTTCCTGGCTCAACGCCGACCACGCCAACATGCCGAATCCGGTCGCACTGCTCTGCAGTAGCTGACGACGGCTCAGGGGTGCGGGGGCTCGACCGGGGCAGCGGGAATGATTTCGGGGAAACTGTGGCATAGTTACGGTATAAAAATGAACTCTTTGAAGTTGAAAACTGCGTGCGCTGCGTCATTCCAGATGGATCGATCTGACAGAGCATCTGCGGGACTCACGTTGTGGATTCTGGCGAGGTCACTGATGGTCTGGTCAAACCGCTGAAGTTCCGACGACGATGGCGCGCGGCCAAATGCGGACTTGAACATCCGCGTCAGCCGCTCTGTGACATTCATGCTACCATCCCCGACGAGTGATTCCGACCAGCGATCAGCCATGGCCAGCACGAATGGATCATTCAGCAGTGCCAAACTTTGAGCAGGCACGTTCGATGCATCGCGACGTCCCTGAGCAATCTTGCCGCCTGGCAGATTGAAGGCACTCAGAAACTGAGCGGCTTCCATCAATTGAAACTTGATGTAAATACTGCGACGCCCGTCGCCGTCGAGCGAACCGATGTACAGGCGCTTTTCCGTGTCCGCCGTCGCCCGGTAAGGATGAATACTCGGACCGTACATAGTACTGTCCAGCCGTCCGGAGACCGCCAGAATACTGTCCCGAATCACTTCCGCCTCCGCACGCCGTGCGGGATACCATGACAGCAGCAGATTGTCGGGATCTTTTTCACGACTGTCCGCCAACGGTGCGGCAGATGACTGAAACGCACGACTGAGCACCAGTGAACGAATCAACTTCTTCATCGACCACTGATCTTTGACAAACTGCGTCGCGAGGTGGTCGAGCAGTTCCGGATGCGACGGCAAGTCCCCGACATGTCCAAAATCGTCCGGCGTGCGAACCAGGCCGTTCCCGAAAATCCAGTACCAGATCCGATTGACCATCACGCGCGATGTCAGCGGGTTGTCAGCTTCAACGATAGCTTCGGCGACCAAAGCTCGCCCGCTGCCTCCGGTTGATGTCGGTGCGATCGATTGCAGATACACGTTCGCGATATAAGTCTCATGACTCACATCGTCCCCATCTCGCGATTCATTCGGACGTGTCGTCCGCGACATGGCTTGAAGATACCGCCTTTCAACCACATCGCCGGGTTTCGTGTATTCTCCGCGTGTCAGGACCGGCTGATCAAAACCCGGTCCTTCATCGGCCATTCCGGGTATCGTCCGTGGAAGCGTGATCTGATTCGCTTCAATTTCACGATACTTCGCGATCAGTTGCGCCAGTTGTGGCGTCGAGTCCACTCGATTCGACAGCACGCCCTTGGCCAGCAGCCATTCCAGCCATCGAACATCGTCGTTCGTTGTGGTGCACGATTCGAACCTGACAACTGCGTTTGCAGCAATCGCAGCATAGCGTTCAACTGCCTGATCCAGTGACTGCACGGCTTCGCCATCGTAGAGCCCGGCTAAAAAGGCGCCCTCGTCGCGCGGGGTTTCGACTCCGTCATGAGCCACCACGCGTCGCACGCCCCACCACGTACGAGGATTCTTTGCGTGGTCGTTGTAAGGAAGTCGCTGATTCTCCGTATCCTTGCTGAGCGTCCCCAGCGGATCAGGGAATTTCGGGTTGTCCCAGAACGTCAGCAGCTCTGCATACGGATGCAGGGGCTGCGTGCCTTCCTGAAAATCGACGGTGATCCACGACCAGTCCGGATGATGAATTGAATGCTGATTCGTGTAGTTCAGCTGGCAATTGTTAAAGACCAGTCGAGCCAGACTAAATCCGCCTCCCATGACTTCAAAGCTCATCTTGCCATGAGTCCGCTGAATCGGAGGCGACCGAAACGCTCCGTTCAATTTGTCCGACAAGCCAAACGTGTAGACGCCAGCCGACAGCACATGCCGAATGGCTGAATCACCTTCAGTCGCAACGTTGAAGTCACCGGGAATCCATTCCGGATCGCGGAGCCCCATGCCGTCCACGGTCCAGTCTGCCTTTTTGCCATCTCGAAAGTCCGCGACAGTGGTAAACTGCGCAATGTTGAAGGCGACGTGCTCGGCAGACCTGGATGCGTATTCTGTAGCAGCAGACTGCCACGACTCGGTGACGTTGGCTCCAGGCGTCGCGGCATGTTTCGTCAAGCGACTCCATGCAAACAACGGATCTGTCGCAATGGGGACAGCATCACCAGCCGCAGCCAGCAGCACGTTGAGCGTGTCTGCATTCAGTGCGGCGGCATCACGCTTCCAGATACTTGAAAGTTCGCTTCGAATGGATGTCTTTAACATTGACAGATCATGCATTGTCTGGGAGTTGACAATGTCGTTATCCAGCGTGTGCTGGACTGATCGCGAGCTGCGGAGAATCCCAAGCAGCGCGTGGTAATCCTTCGTCGAAACGGCATCTATCTTGTGATCGTGACACCGAGCGCACGCAACTGTCGTCGCCTGGAAGGCTTTCGTGAGCGTATCCAGCTGATTATCGACGACGTCGTAACCAATGCTGCCGAACAGCACGCAACTGTCGTGATTCACTTCACCGAAACGATAAAAAGCCGTCCCGATGACCGACTCATTGAATCGTCCCGACACATTGTGACGAGGAATCGCCAACAGATCACCCGCGATGTGTTCACGCACGAACTGATCATACGGCACATCGTCGTTGAACGCTCGAATCAGATAGTCACGGTAACGCCACGCATACGGGACATCGTAATTCCATTCGTTCCCGTGTGTTTCGGTAAATCGCACGACATCCAGCCAGTGCCGCGCAAACCGTTCGCCGAACTGCGGCGATGCCAGTAGTCGCTCGACCAGTTGTGCATACGCACTGTCGCGGTCCTCCTGGCAGGCTTCAACGAACACCGCAACGTCGTTCGGCTGTGGCGGTAGGCCAGTCAGTACCAGGGTTACGCGGCGGATCAATGTTTCCGGCGACGCCAGTCCGACTGGTGTAACCCATTCTGCCCCCATACGATGCCGCAGAAACCGATCGATCGCCGAGCCGCCCCATGCGACATCATTGACTTCGGGCACCGCTGGGTCGGTTACCGGCTGCAAGCTCCACCATTGACGCCGCTCAGCAAACGTTTCCTCCCACGTCTTTCGAATCGTCGCTGTCCCGACTTCCGTACGAGGATCGAACGCGCCGGTCTGCACCCAGGCTTCGAGATCTGCAATCTCCGCCGCTGTCAGCTTGCCGCCGGCGTCCTTCGGAGGCATTTGCAAATCAGGGTGATCCCAGTGCACGGCTCTAATGAGCAAACTCGCCGCCACATCATTCGGCACAATTGCTGTCCCGGAATCACCACCGAGTTCCCAGCCCGCTTTTGAATCCAGCAGCAATCCACCGTTCCGTTCCGTCTCAGCGCTGTGGCATTGATAGCAACGATTGATCAGCAAAGGTCTGATACGGGATTCAAAGAAGTCGGCTCGCTCGTCTGCTTCGACGACAGTATTGCTCAGTATCGCGGCCGGTGTGGCAAGAAACGCGATAAGGTTTAGCAGGGATTGTGTTAGAAAGCAGATTCGGAGCATAATCAGGCCAGTTGATGTCAGCGGGATGGCGCTAGCCATTTTTTGATCCAGTCTACAGATTCCGAAGTTTCATTTAACCCTGCATCAACAGTTTTCCGCAGCGTAGCTCCCTTTTGACACAAGTATCTAACACTCGGGGACCAGCCTGTGGTGGATAACGAATTGCGATCTATGCGGCGGCATGGATGGCAGCGTACGAACAAAGCCCCCTCACCCTGCCCTCTCCCCCAAATCGTTTGCGGCGACGCGAGTACGTGATGCCACATGGACACCCGCAAACGATTAGGGGGAGAGAGGATTGCCAAATTGCCTTTGCGACATCAACGCAATCGTGAAATGCTCTAATCCAATTCTCGCGATTGGAATGCTTCCAGCCCATGATTGTCAACTGCTGTGCATTCGGGCTGATCAGCCGTGAGCTGAGTTGTTGCCCGGTGAGGACCGTCAACCACGGTAATCATGTTTGCCTGGCCTGGAAGTGAATCGACCAGGAAGCGGCATTCGATGGTGAGTTCTTCGGGCATCGAATGATGTAACACAGAGACGGGAGTTGCGTCTTTCACAGAATCTTTCGGGTCGATCGAGGTCCCGTCAGGGCTGGACGATACTCCCCGCATTGGTGCTCGCTCTATCTGTGGCTGCGAGGGAATCACGCTGACTCCCTGCACGTCGCCGCCAGAAAGTTCCACCTCGAAATACGCCCACACGTTGCGCCCGTCGATTTCCATGCCGACCCAGTGCAGTCGGCATTGATCCAGACCCTTCCCGGTCACTGAGAACCGGGACTTGATGTACTCCTGCAAAAGCCGCTCGGAGTCTTCGGCTGTTTCCAGATTGATGCGTCGCTTGTGGAGCCGCGAAAGTTCGTCGTCAATCTGTAATCCGGGAAGCTGTAATACGACCTCAAAGCGGCCGCTGACCTGATTCCAATCCATTTCTGTATAGGTCGAATGGAATGGATGTCCTGCGCTTGCCGAAGGAATCGCGATGATCCCGGCGATAAACAGCAGGAGCAGACGAATAGCCTCCGGAGTCCGTAATGACTGGATCATGGCTGAGCCTTCTCCTCGTCTTTCTGAGCTTGAGTTTTCTTTTCGTCTTCCTTCACGCCAAGACCTGCCTTCTGCATCTCATTTTGCGATCGTTTGCGATCCTGGAACAACTTGAACCGACTCGACTTAATCTGTGGCGGAAAGTAGTTATTAGATCGGTCCACATCGGCTGTTTCCAGATTGGGATCCAGTTCCACGGACTGAATCACTTTTTCGCTGATGATCAGCTTTGAACAGTTGACATTGTCGCGAACCCAGAGTTCCGCCGGATATCGGAGGACGCCTGATGAGCCGTCATCCCAGGTAACTTTCAGAATCACCGGCATCACCAGACCGCCGATGTTTTTCATATCGACGATGTAGAAATTCGACTTAGTCTTCAGCAACTCACTCTCACGCGGCTTGAGGTCCGCAAGGAGCTTTTCAAATGACTTCTTGTCTTCCTCTGAGACTTTCAGGTCATCGAACGAATTGTAAAAATCTTTGAGATCCGGGAACGCATCGACCAGCTTTGGCAGTGGCTTGTTGCGTTGTTTGGAAAGAGTCTCAGGTTCCTTGCTGCGTTCTGCTCGTTTCTCCTGGGCTTCCCGAGCAGGATCACCGTCGCTCAATGTGTAGTGGCGCACATTTGTGATTTCAATATCCACATGGTCGGTCGTGTAGAACCAACCATGCCAGAACCAGTCCAGATCGACGCCGCTGGCATCTTCCATGGTGCGGAAGAAATCAGCGGGATAGGGACGCTTGAACTTCCATCGTCGTGAGTATTCACGAAATGCAAAATCAAATAAATCCCGGCCCAGCACCGTCTCCCGCAGAATATTCAGCGCCGTTGCGGGTTTTGCATACGCATTGTTTCCGAACTGCAGGATGGACTCGGAGTTTGTCATGATGGGCACCTGATCTGGGCTGTTCATGTATCCGGTAATGTCTTTGGGCTCGCCTCGTTCTGCTGGATAGTCTTCTTCCCATTCGACTTCTGCCAGGTATTGCAGGAATGTGTTGAGACCTTCATCCATCCATGTCCATTGACGTTCATCACTGTTGACGATCATCGGGAAGTAGTTGTGACCGACCTCATGGATGACAACCATGATCAGGCTGTACTTTGTACGCGCCGAATAGGTTCCGTCCTTTTCCGGTCGAGGTCCATTAAAGCAAATCATGGGGTATTCCATGCCGCCAACCGGACCATTCACCGAAATTGCCACCGGCCAGGGATAATTGAACGTATATTTGGAATAGACGTTCAGAGTGTGTACGATGGCTCGAGTGGAATACTTGCTCCAGAGCGGCTCGCCTTCATTTGGGTAATACGACATCGCCATGACTTTGTTGCCACCGCTGTCATGTCCGATTGCATCCCAGATAAATTTGCGTGATGAGGCGAATGCAAAGTCGCGCACATTGTCCGCCTTGACGATCCACGTCTTTTTCCCCTGAGTGCCTTCCGCCTGATTGGCTTTCGCCTCGTCCGGAGTCACGATAAATACAGGATCGACGGCCGATTTCGCCTGGTCGAGCCGCTGTCGCTGAACTTCCGTCAGGACCTCGGCGGAATTCTGCAATTCCCCGGTTGACGCCACAACGTGATCGTCCGGTACTGTGATGCGAACGACGTAATTACCGAACTCCAGAGTGAATTCTCCCTGGCCCAGATATTCCTTGTGTTGCCACCCGGTCAGATCGGTATAAGCACAGAGACGCGGAAACCACTGCGCCATTTCGTAGATATAGTTTTTGTCCTCTTCGAAATACTCAAAGCCTGTCCGCCCGGAAATCAAACGCGAATTATTGATGCTGTAATTCCACGAAACTGAGAATCGCGTTGTTTGCCCGGGCCGCAAGTCCGCTGGCAGGTCAATCCGCATGCAGGTGCGCACAATTGTAAAATTCAGCTTTTGATTCGTCTCTGCATCTTTGACTTCCGTAATCTCCAGATGTCCCGGAAAGGTCTCTGCCGTCAGCAGGGAATCGAGCCCCCGGGAGGAGATTCCATTCGACAATGACGGTGCGTTGTCAGAAGTGCGACCGTTTGCCTGCGGATGAAATAAGTTGGCGTCCAGCTGTAACCAAAGATAAGTCAGCGTATCCGGAGAGTTGTTCGTATAAGTGATGGTCTCACGTCCGGTGATGCGTTGTGTCTGGTCGTCCAGTTCAACGTCAATGTCGTAGTCGACTTTCTGTTGCCAGTACTCGTGCCCAGGAGCACCCGACGCATTTCGATAGCCATTCGGCGTGGGAAGAATCTCTTCCAGCTGCCGAAACGCATCCGGCTGCTGGTACTTGCTGTTTTTCACTGCCTGGGCCGCGGCGAGAGAAGCCGACTCGACCAACAGGACAATCACCAGCAACGACGCCATCCCGGCAGTGAATCCTCGTTGCACCTGATATGGAATCATGAAGCGAGCTGCCTGTTTGCCTGACAAAAGAGTACAAAGGACCTGCCAAAAAACGTCTGAAGACGCATCGTGATTGTGCTAAAGCCGGACCACACTGGCCTGCCACGACGCATCAAGAGTGGTGCGAGGATATCTTCAGGCCTGGAGACGGTGCAAGCATGAAACCCTTGCCGGATGCCAACAATCTCCGATTGGCAGTCGATGCTGACGCCGCAGTCTCAGAATGACCGTCCGGACCAGGATTTCATGGTCAGAGGAACACTCTCATCGGCGTCTCGTGCCCGTTTTTCATGCAGACTGTCACTTCACAAAACGGGTCAGAGAATCGAAGGAGAAATAAAGGTGTCAGGAATCGAAGTTGCGACGGTGAGTATCCCTTGCCGTCGCACTTCCTCCACCTCGGGCTTCACTTCGGTGTTGAGTCTGACTCCGATTCGACTGTGCACTCCACGATACAACGCACTTTTTCATAATCATTTTCGCCCAGAGATTCTGCGGAGGACCAAAAAAAGCGAGTTCTCGTCAGCCATATCAGAATTCCCAGACAAGACAGCTTTGTCCGAATGTCTGTGTCAGCAGCACAAGGAAAAGTTCTGGTCGTCAAAATGCAGAGTCAAGTATCAAATGCCTGATAACCCGTACGCTCCGCCGTCTGCGGACGAACAGCCAATCGCAGGGGACCGAGCCGACACTCCACGTGCGAGATTACGCCGATGGATGCCTTTTTCGGTACTTTGGGGATTGGTGGCAGGGCCGATCTTTGTTCAGACGATTATTCTCAGAAAGACTGAGATTTGGCAGGGACATTTAATATTGGGCACAGGCTTTGGAAGTGGCATGGTGGCCGCACTTCTTTGGACGGGAGAATTCAGGTGTGAACATCCAATTGCAAAGTTTTTTAAGATCTTCGGTCTGATTGCGACTTGCGCGTTCGCCTTTTTTTTATTGACATTAATGGTTTGGATTGACCCGATCGGTCGGTGGTTTCGAAGCGATCCCTGGCTGTATGCAATTTGCGTGGGAAGTTGGTCCTGGATTCTGTGCCTCGCTCCGATCGGGCTGGTATTGGCCCGAATGGGATTCTTGTCCTCGAAGAGTGCTTTTTGGTTTGTACTTTTAGGCATGCCTTTGGCAGATCTGTTGCATGGATCCCTCGATTCTTATCTTTTCAAGGCCTTCGGATTCAGCTACCAGTTGCAACTCGTGTGGCGTGCCGTGACGGTCGGTGTTTGGCATGCCACGATGCTGAGCATGGTCGCGCTTGGGTGGTGCGCGGGGGCCAACCCCCAACACCCCGGGATTTATCTTGGCGCGGGCTTTGGCCGCAACCGAAAGTGACAACGCATGCAACACGAACCGACGCTGATCTTCGATAATCCACGGAAGAGCGTGAAAGAGCTATTGACCACGGTTGTGAGAAAGTGCAGGCAACCCCGTCGGCGGAGCGACGGGTGTACCGTACACCCGTCGCTCCGCCGACGGGATTTTGCAGCATTGGATATTTCGCAATCGCAAAACGCGGAGTTGAAAATGGACAGGTCCTAAGCTCACTGGGACTCATCCGTGACATCCGTGGTGAAAAACTGCGATTGGAAAGACCACTGCATCCGCAATGCGCGGCACAAAGACGTCTGATTGCGTCACTATTGTGGCCGCGAAAGAAGTTGCCGGTAATGCCGTGCGCGGTCTCCAACAATTGGCCGAACGTGCCGGCATCGGGGAGTTTCGTACCAGGCGTTCGAACGCGGCTGCGTTTGTCGAGCGTGGCATCGAAGCTCGCCCTCCAGCGCCGGCGACCGCGCGGCAACGGCCACGTGGTGTAACCCGGATAAACGATCCTGTCATGCGGGGTGCCGTTGTGTGCTGTTGGCCAGCGCTCCACGCTCATCGTTGCTCACGCCTGTGAGTAAATCCACGTCGGTATGCATTTGCCGGATCCAGCGTTTCAACTCGCGGCCAGGATCCGCGGGCGATAGTTTCCAGCCTCACGATCGCCTGCAGTTCGGGCTGAACGATGGCATCAACGGGCTGCCAGCGCCGTGCCGCTCAGGTCGTCAACGAAGCTCTCACTTTAGGAACGCCGCTTTCAATTCCTCAATCACCGCATCCGGCATCGGAGCGACGTCCCCGATCACGCGGGAATTGATCACGGCTTCGGCGGTCGATTCCAGAACTTCCAGCCGATCGAAGGCATCCAGCACCGTCGAACCGGTCACAAGCACTCCGTCGTTTTCAAGGATTGCGGCAGGCCTGCTCACCGAGACGAAATCCGCGATCCCTCCGCCAATTCCGTACTGTACACCGTATGGTACACGTTGCACATCTCGCAGAAAAATGTAGCTTTCGGGAATCGTCCGCGCATCAAAGTCGGCATTGGTGATACTGAAGGCTGTGGCATTCACCGGATGAGCGAACACAATCGCATTGATTCCCGGATGTCTTCGGTAGATGGCGTGATGCGCCAGCGTCGCGCGGCTGGGCGTCTTGCCGATTTCAGACTGTGCGTCCTTAACCAGCACAAAGTCATCGATCTCCAGCGTTTCGCGGTCCTGCTGTGACGGCGTGATCAGAAAGCTGTCAGCATCGAGGCGCACTGAAAAACTGCCTTCGGTGCTGATGAGCAATCGCTGGCGGCAGCCTCGCCGAACGAAAGCGCTCAATTGCCGTCGCAGTTCCTTTTCCTGCGACGTCGCGGCGTCTGGTGTAAAACTTTCCAGACGCGAGTTTCGCTGGTGAGCTGTTTCCAGCTGCGGATTGGTCAGGTAATTCACATCCCCCAGATGCCGACCCTTGATGACCGTCTTGCCGGCAAATTCAAACGCTTCAAATCGCTGAAATGCGTGGGACAGAGATGTGCCGCCGACCACCACTCCGTGATTTTCCAGAATGACGCAGTCACTGCCTGCTGCAAACGTCGCCGCGATATTCTGCCCCAGCTTGCTGCTTCCCGGAAGTGCATACGGCGCAAATCCCGGCTGTCCGCAGACAAAGTGCGCCTGATGAAACAACCGGGTATTCGGAACCTGCCGACAGATACTGAAAGCCACAAGGGCAACCGGATGCGCATGCACAATGGCCGTGATGTCCGGACGAGCGTCATAGATCGCGCGATGAAACGGATACTCAGACGACGGTCGATGCAGACCATCCACTGTCCCGTCCGGCCGGACACACACAATGTCATGTCGCGTCAGGCTGCCCTTGTCGATCCGCGCGGGCGAAATCCAGACGTCTCCGCTATCGTCGCGAATCGACAGATTCCCCCCGGACGTCGTGGTCATGCGATACCGGTAAATGCGATCCATCGTCTGCATAATTGCGTCACGAGGATGCACAAGATCGCGATGCGACATCAATCAACTCCGGCGAACACTGGAGGAACCCAGAACCCTGGGAAACAGCGTCATCGACAACTGACCGTGTGTGGATACAATTGGTCTAATTTCGGCCTTCCCAGCTGGATTTCATAAATTTCAATCCGTTCTTCGCAAGGTACTCTTCCGACGGAAACATGCGACGCCAGATTCGAGTTGCTGCTGCGAGATCCGGAAGGGCAAGACCGAAGGCTTCGATCATCAGCCAGCCATCGTATTTAACGTCCTTGAGAGCCTTGAAGGATTCGTCCCAGTTGACTCCGCCATCACCGGGCGTCGAACGATCATTTTCGGAAATATGCACGTGAACCAGCTGATCGGCGCAGGCCTTGACCGCCTGAGTGATCGATTTCTCTTCAATATTCGCGTGAAATGTGTCGTACATGGTTTTGACATGCGAGTGACCCAGCTCACGACAAAACAACGCGGCATCGGCGGCGCAGTTGAGAAAGTAACATTCAAATCGATTCAGGTACTCTACCACCAGTGTCACGCCGTTGGCCTTCGCGTAGTCCCCAGCCTGCGACAGGATTTCCTTCGCGCGGTCCCATTCGTCTGCTGTCCGTCCAGCACCGGAGAATTCTCCGAGAGCCGAATGAATCGGGCCGCAGAGATGAGTCGATCCGGCAGCGGCACAGCAGTCGATCGCCTTTTTCAAACGTGTAAGTGCAGCGGCTCGAATAGCAGCATCCGGAGAAATTGGATTCTGATCCACCGGGCACACGGTCACGGCGGTCGATTCCATGCCGCATTTCTTCAGTTCAGCACCAATCTTCGCGTACTGGTTGACATCGAATTCAAACATCGGAAGTTCGACACCGTCAAAGCCCCACTGCTTCAGGCTGTTCAGCAATGGAAAGTGCTCTTCAGTGACTCCGGCCGTCCAGAGCAGAAGATTCATGCCATATTTCATCAAACAAATTCCTTGTGGGAAAAGAGGACAGTGCTGTGATCAGTTGCTCAGATTCCGGAAGTGTTCCTGAATCATGTGCCTGCAGAAATTCTGCTCAGGAAGTCGGCGGGCGGCGCACCCATAATGTTAAAGCCGCAGTCCACATGCACGACTTCGCCGGTCATTCCACTGGAAAGCTTACTGAGCATCACCATGCCCATGCTGCCGACTTCATCGACATCCAGATTACGACGCAGTGGAGCAATTGTGGCGTTCACAATCTGCATCTTATCAAAATCGCCCACACCGCTTGAGCTGACGGTCCGCAGCGGGCCCGCGCTGATCGCGTTCACCCGTGTGCCGTAAGGCCCCAGTTCACTTGCTAAGTACCGAACGCAGCATTCCAGTGCCGCCTTGCAAATGCCCATCAGGTTGTAACCAGGGATCACTTCCTCGCCACCAAAGTAAGACAGCGTCAAAATGCTGCAGTCCGGGCTGAGTGCATCCACCTTCTTCGCGGCACCGGCCACGGCCAGCAGGCTGTAGGCGCTGATTTCCATTGCCGACTTGAACCCGTTTCGGCTGCATGCCCAGGTCGGCCCGGTCAGGTCAGCTGGTGGAGCGAATGCAATGCTGTGAACGATAAAGTCGATCTTGCCAAACGTCGCAACAGCTTTATCAATCACGGCGGCAATATGTTCATCGTTGCAGACGTCCATCGGTATCAGGAACTTACTGCCGATCGGATCAACCAGCTTTGCAACCTTGTTTTGATTCTTAGGACGATCACCTGTGTCCGGAAGATGCGTAAAACCGATCTCCGCGCCTTCGCGATGCAGATGTTCGGCAATGGACCATGCGATCGATCGATCATTGGCGACTCCAAGAACGATGCCCTTTTTTCCCGTAAATAAACCCATTTGTCGTCTCTACTTGTGAAACTTGATAGTGGACTTTTTATAGCCGGATTCGCCAGAATTCGGGGCCTGCGATGAGATCCGCCTTCTTGTTGTTGGTTCGCGGCATGATAGAGCCTGACTTTGCCTCAGAAAAGCGACTGAAGCGATTCATCGCGCAGTTCTGCCCACATGCCGCAAAGAGGGTTCTTTCCGGGAATCTGGAGTGTCTGGCGGACGTACAGGCATTAGCTGGGTGCGAATGGTTCCGCCGCGAACGAAACCAACGCTCACCCACTCCCGATGCCGGTGGCTGCGTGTGTCACTTCGTCGCATGAAATGAACAACCGAATGGGAACAACCGAATGGGGACAACCGAATGGGGACAACCGAATGGGGACAACCGGATGGGGACAACCGAATGGGGACAACCGAATGGGGACAACCGAATGAATAAAATCTCCGGAAACTTTGGGACGGAACACAAGCCATCGGCGGTGGCCGTCGCTGAATGTCGGATCACGATTCTCAACGAATACTGCATTCAATGATCAAACTGATCAGGTCAGTGTCTCCGAGCTGTTCAAACCTCGTAAATCGAATCCGCACAGCATCCTGCCCGTCTCGAGCCGATTGTATGCCCTGGCTTTCACCAATTGCCGCAATGGCCCCGATGGTGACTTTCCCCGATGGGAAATACAGAATCAAATCCACACCATCGGATCGCTTGGTGTGTAGTTCCGCGACGGATTTGCCGCTCTTTGCTTCAGTCCAGTTGATCTTGCTCCGAATTCCGTAATCAACGTCGAATTTTTCAAAATGCGAATCCAGGACAGGCAACAGACGTTCGACGATCTTAATGTCCCAGACGCCGCGTCCGGTTGCGGGCATACCCTTTTTCATCAGGTGCCATTTCCGCCCGAGCTGCTTCCACGGCATCAGGTCTTCCGGGTTCGTGGCTTCTGCCTTTGACAGGGTCAGATACGATTTCAGTGCCTGTTTCAGGAATTGGCGAAACGCGGGTGTATCAACCTCTGATTGTTTCCAGATCTTGATCGTCACTTCCTGCCATGCTGTTTTCATGTTCCGCGCTTTCACTCGAGGATCGCGACCGTAGGCCTGCACGTCTTCCATGTCGTCGAGCGGCTTCAGGCCCAGGCTGGCGTCAAGATCCTCTGTCGTAAACTCATTCTTTTTGACTCGGAAGCACAACGACAACAACCATTCGCCACCGCTGCGGGCATGCAGGAACCAGCCGAGCCCCTTGTCCGCGCGGACTTCTACGGTAGCTCGATCATTCCAGTTCGTCGGTGCGAGATCTTTCTCTTTTTCCAGCAGTTCGATCACATACTTTAACGCCTGTCCGTCCCAGCGGCAGGGCTGACCGGTGTGAGCGATACGATCCTGAGTGTGCCACTTGCCGCCATCGACTTCCCAGGGCAATTTCGCGGATCGGCCAAGTTCTTCGATGCTGACATCACCCTTTTGTTTCGCGGAAACCGCAACGGCGTCAAATGTCTCGATCGCCCCTCGTGCAGATTCTGCGAGGACGGGGGCCAGAAGTTCGCCGGTCCAGGATCGCAGACCGACCTGGCCGAGGTCGTTACCGTGCCCGCTCGGCTGACTGACAACACGCGCCTCAACTTCAGCGTCAGGAGACTTTGGCTTTTTGCGATTGGCGCGTTTCGCATTGGCTTGAGGTGGTGCCTTTAAGGCGAGAGGCGAATGCGGATCTGAGCCAGATCTGCCTGCGGTTGCGTAAGCAACCAGATCTTCCGGAGTTCCCTGGACGACGATCTGTCCGCCGCCGGCACCGGCTTCCGGGCCGAGGTCGATCACCCAGTCGGCGGTCTTGATGACGTCCAGGTTGTGTTCGATCACAACGACTGTGTTGCCTTGTTCGACGAGGCTGTTGAGCACGCTCAGCAGCTTCAGAATGTCGTCAAAGTGCAGACCCGTTGTCGGTTCATCGAGCAGATACAACGTACGGCCACGATTCGGGCGACACAGTTCCGCCGCTAACTTAATGCGTTGAGCCTCACCGCCGCTGAGCGTCGGCGCTGACTGACCGAGCGTCAGATATCCAAGACCAATGGCTTCCAGGGTCGCGAGCGGGCCGCGAATTTTTGGCACGTTTGAAAATAGTTCCAGCGACTTGCTGATCGACATCTCCAGCACGTCGGCAATGCTGCAGTCGTTGAACCTGACGGTCAGTGTTTCTGCATTGAACCGTCGGCCACGGCAAGTCGGGCATTCGACCCAGACATCGGGCAGGAAATGCATTTCAATCTTCTTCTGACCCATGCCTTCGCAGTCTTCGCAGCGTCCTCCAGCACGATTGAAGCTGAAACGGCCCGGCCGGTAGCCCCGCACTTTTGCTTCGGGCATCCGGCAGAATAGTTCACGGATTTCATCAAACATGCCAGTGTACGTCGCCGGGTTTGACGCCGGAGTTGAACCAATCGGATTCTGATCGACCAGCACGATCTTGCTCAGATGTTCGACACCTTTGAGTTCCCGGAACGCTCCCGGAGTCTCCGCGATAATGTTCAATCGTCGCGACACCGCTCGAGCCAGCGTGTCCATGATGAGAGAACTCTTGCCCGATCCGCTGACGCCCGTGATGCAGGTAAACACTTTCAACGGAATCCGCAGATCAACGTTTCGCAGGTTGTGCTGCCGGGCACCCAGAAGTTCAACCCAGTCGATCTGCGATTGGCGAGCGGTGGGCGTCAGCCCACCGGTACGTTTGCCGCCATTGTTTTCTTTTGTTCTCAAAATCGAAGTTGCACCGGAGGGCTGATGCTCACCGCTCGTCGGTTGTGGATGATTGGATTCCATTCGACGCACCGCTGGCACCGGAATACACCGAGTGCCGCCCAGATAGGCGCCTGTCATCGAGGCCTTGTTTTTCCTCAACTCCGTCGGTGTTCCCTGAGCCACAATCGTACCACCGAGTCGCCCGGCTCCTGGTCCGAAATCGTAGAGCCGATCTGCTGCATCCAGCACTTCACGATCGTGTTCAACCAACAACACAGTGTTCCCGAGATCCCGCAGGCGCTTCAAGGCAATTAACAATCGTCCGTTATCGCGAGGGTGCAGCCCGATTGTTGGTTCATCGAGCACATAGAGCACTCCCGTCAACGATCGCCCCGCCTGGCCTGCCAAACGAATCCGCTGCGACTCGCCTCCCGACAGAGTTGGCATCGACCTGTCAAGCGTCAGATACTCCAGTCCCACTTCGACGAGGAAGTTCAGGCGATGAGTGGCCTCGTTGAGCAAATCGCCGGCGATCCTCTTTTCGTCTTTTGACAGTTTCAGGCCCAACAGAAACGCAAGCGATTGAGAGAGCGGCATGCGACACAACTGAGGCAGCGTAATGTTGCGCAGTCGCATGGCAGATGCTTCGGCCTCCAGCCGGCCACCGTGACACATTGTGCAGTCGCGTTCGCCTGCCATTTCAATCAAAGATTTTCGGTGGGAAAATGACAACCGTGACGCCGCTTCAATCGCCGGATAAAGCCCCTTGTATTTGAAACGAAACGTACTGTAGCCACGTCGCTCCGCCGACGGGGATTGCGAATTTGCATTTGAATCCAGCTCCACGGTTGACGTACCGGCACCCGCACGTTTCCCTGCTTGTCTCTTGTCCCTGGCCCCTGCCACGTCACTCGTACCGGAGGGCTGACGCCCACCGCTCGCCGAAGCGAATTCAATCCATGTCTTGTCATCGCCGTACAGTACAAGCCGCTGCTGCGGGGGACTCAGCAAATACCATGGCTGATCCAGCGGCAGTTCAAATGTCGCCGAAATGGCATCCAGCATCTTGCGAAACGGCGCGTTCGTTTTCGGATCCGGCCATGCGCCAATCGCGCCATCCATCAGACTGCGTTCGGGACTGGTCACCAGCATCGCCTGGTTGGCGCCGAACTCTGTTCCCAGGCCTTCACAGGCGTGACACCAGCCGAGGGGACTGTTGAAGGAAAATTTCTGAGGAGTCTGCCGTTCAAATGAGCGCTGACATGTGCGGCATGACAGATGCAGACTGTATCGCTGCTGAGTCCATTGCGGCTCATCCTTTGCAGTATCTGCGATCGCGACGTGAATGATACCTTTGCCCAGATCCAGAGCCGCCTCGATGGAATCTGCGATGCGACTCGGCTGTTTGGACTCCACAGAAATCCGGTCCACAACGACCGCAATGTTGTGGGCTTGCCGATGATCAATGTCCGGAACGTCATCGATCGGATACGTCGTGCCGTCGATGCGAACCCGGGCAAACCCGTTCGCCCGCAAGCGATCCCACACCTTTGCAAATGGCGTCGAACGATCGACTTCCATCGGGGCCAGTAACAGCAACCTCACACCGGCTCCCAGTTGCATCACACTGTCAACGATCTGATCAGTCGTCTGCTGCACCGCCGGCACCTGGCATGTTGGACAATACATTTCTCCCATACGCGCGAAGAGAATTCGCAGGTAGTCATAGACTTCCGTCACTGTGCCGACTGTTGAACGCGGCGTGGAGCCGACTGTTTTCTGCTCGATCGCGATCGCCGGACTCAGGCCCTGAATACTTTCAACTCGAGGTTTTGGCATCTGCCCCAGAAACTGTCTCGCGTACGAGGACAGGCTTTCGACGTATCTCCGCTGGCCTTCGGCGTACAATGTGTCCATGGCGAGCGACGTCTTTCCACTGCCGCTCGGACCACAAAAGACGCTCATTTGCTCACGCGGCACTTCCAGATCAATGCCCTGCAGATTGTGCTGCGCTGCACCAATAATGCGAATCGTCTGGCTCAGAATAAACGGATCGGCCTTTGACTTTGCAGCCTTTCCTTTCCTTGTTCCACCCTTGCGTTTGAAGCCCGGCAACACTGTCCGCAGCGCGACGCCCGTATAGGATTCATCACACGCTGCGACTTCTTCCGGAGTCCCTTCAATGACAATCCGCCCACCACCTGCGCCGCCTTCGGGACCGATGTCGATGATCCAGTCTGACGTCTTGATCACGTCGAGATTATGTTCAATCACGATGACCGTGTTGCCCGCTTCTACAAATCCCTGCAGGACCTCGATGAGTTTCTTCACATCAGCAAAATGCAGGCCGGTTGTCGGCTCATCGAGCAGGTACAGCGTTCGGCCGGTCGATCGTTTGCCCAGTTCCCGCGCCAGTTTCACGCGCTGCGCTTCCCCGCCAGACAGTGTCGGCGAAGCCTGCCCGAGCTGCATGTAATCCAGACCTACATCACACAGGGTCTGCAGCATGCGGTGGATTTTCGGAAAGTTCTCAAACAACTTCAGTGCTTCACCGATATCGAGATCGAGGACATCAGCAACGCTGTGATCCCGGAACTTGACCTCCAGCGTTTCGTGATTGAAACGTCTTCCTTCGCAGACGTTACATGGAATCCAGATATCGGCCAGAAAATCCATATTCAGTTTCGTCGCGCCATGTCCTTCACAGGCTTCACAGCGACCGTCGGCAACGTTGAAGCTGAAGCGACCTTCCTTATAGCCGCGCATTTTTGACTGTGGCAATTGAGTGAACAGCTTGCGGATTTCGTCAAAGACTTTGACGTACGTCGCAGGATTCGAACGCGGCGTGCGTCCGATCGGCGACTGATCGATGTCGATGCCCTTGTCGATGAGTTCCAGACCGTCGATGCGTTTGTGCTTCCCAGGATCACCGACGCCTTTGTTGACGTCGCGGTTCACGACCTGCCACAGGATGTCATTGACAACGGAACTTTTCCCCGAACCGCTCACGCCCGTCACGCTGATCAGACGCCCGAGCGGAAAATGCACAGTCACGTCCTTGAGATTGTTGTGCGTTGCCTGATGCACAACGATCGAACCCCGATCCGGGCTGCGGCGCACTTTGGGAATCTCAATCTTCTGTCGCCCTGACAGAAACGCACCCGTCACGCTGCGTTCACTCTTCAGCACATCCTCAACCGTTCCTTCGACAACAACTTCGCCGCCAAGCACTCCTGGCCCAGGCCCGAAATCGACGACATGGTCTGCGGCACGCATGGTTTCTTCGTCATGCTCAACGACGATCACCGTGTTGCCCTGATCGCGAAGTCGCTGCAGACTTTCCAGCAGCATCGTGTTGTCCCGCGGATGCAGTCCGATGGACGGTTCGTCCAGAATGTAGACGACTCCCACCAGCCCGCACCCGATTTGTCCCGCGAGGCGAATACGCTGCGATTCGCCCCCGGAGAGTGTCGGTGCAGAGCGATCGAGCGACAGATAATTCAACCCACACTGCAGCAGGAATCCCAGGCGACCCCGGATTTCTTTCAGTGCTTCGTCCGCGATCAACTGCTGAGTCGCATCCAGCTTCAGCGAATCAAAGAACTCAACAGCTTCTTCGATCGACAGCGCGCAAACCTGTGGCAGGGATAATTCCGTAGAACGGCGAGCGGTTGGGCGTAAGCCCTCCGTGTTTGCAATTCCTTTCGACTGAGTCGTTCGCGATGACGTTTGACACGGAGGGCTGACGCCCTGCCGCTCGCCGATCCGCGCAGCAAAACGTTTGCTCGTTGTGCGTAGCCGTACGTTGCGCGCCTGCCGATTCAGACGTTCGCCGTGGCATGACGGACATGCGGCGACCTCCATGTACTTTTCCAGTTGCCGCCGTCGCATCGGATTCTTTGCAGTGCGATAACTTTCCAACAGGCGGTTTGCCCAGCCTTCCCACGTCCCGCCGTGCTTCCACGCTCCACCACGAGTTTTCCAGGTGAAAGTAATATGTCGTTCGCCGGTCCCGTACAGCCATAACTGCTTTGCGGCTTCGGGGATGTCTTTCCATTTCATCTTCAGTATGGAATCAACGGGCAGTCCGCAATCCTGTTCAATCGCATTGGCCGCCCCGGCAAGCAGATGTCGTGGCCAGCGTCCGATTTTGGTCCATGCAGGCAACAACAGGGTGGCACCCTTTTGGATCGATTTGGTCTCATCGGCGACCAGATGATGCATCGGAAACCCGTGTCGCATGCCGAGACCATGACAGTCCATACACATTCCCAGCGGGCTGTTGAAGCTGAACAACTGCGGACTCGGCGGATCGTAGCTCATCCCGCTTTCCGCACACGCATAATGCGCGCTGTAAAGGCGATCCGAAACCTGCGATTGGCGAGCGGTGGGCGTCAGCCCTCCGGTATCGTCGCCATTCATTTCAATCTCCGATTCTTCGTCGATGTCGATAGTCGATTCTGCCACCATGTCTGCATCAGCGTTAGAACGTCGTCGCTTCGGTCCTTTTTCCACGCTGCGATCTGCGGCAGGCATCGCAGTTGTACCGGAGGGCTGACGCCCACCGCTCGTCGAGTCATCGACGCTGCAGATCAGACGCCCATCCGCGAGCTTCAGGGCCTGTTCAACCGCCTCGGCCACGCGCGTCCGCTGACTGCCGCTGGCAACCAATCGATCGATCACAACTTCGATGTTGTGCTTATGATGTTTGCGCAGCGTCGGCGCCTCGCTGATGTTCACAGTTTCGCCATCAATGCGAGCCCGCAGGTAGCCACGTTTCAGCAGGTCTTCGAACAGATCGCGAAACTCTCCCTTTTGATTCTGCACGATTGGAGCGAGAATCTGATATTTCGTTCCGGCCGGCTGACTCAGAAGACTGTCAATAATCTGATCAGTCGATTGCGCCTTAATCGGCTTGCCCGAAACGTAACAATAGCCTTGACCTACTCGAGCGTAGAGCACACGCAGGAAGTCGAAGATTTCCGTGATCGTACCGACCGTACTTCGCGGATTTCGGCTGGTCGATTTCTGCTGAATGGAAATCGACGGTGCCAGCCCTGAAATAGAATCCACATCCGGCTTCGGCATCTGTCCCAGAAACTGCCGCGCGTACGTCGAAAGCGATTCGACGTACCGCCGCTGTCCTTCCGCATACAGCGTATCAAACGCGAGCGAACTCTTTCCCGAGCCGCTGACGCCCGTCATCACAATCATTTTGTTGCGAGGCAGCGACAGGCTGATATTGCGAAGGTTATGTTCCCGCGCTCCTCGAATCACGATATCCGAACTTGCCATGAAACTCTGTATGCCAACAAAATGCTGAGAAACTGTTTGACTTTGTCACGTGTCGCCACTCCCGCATTGTAGGCGACTCGTCAAAAGTTGTCCGCACTGCGGAATGAACAGGTGAAAGCGAGTACCATATGAAAACACGGGAAAAATTCGTAGGGTGGGGCGAGCGACCGAAACAAGTAAGCAGATTTCGCTGAAATCTGCTGTGCCGAATTCGGCGAATTCGGCCTACATTTAATCAACCTCAGAATGATGCGTTGCCCAAAAGTCATCTTGGGAATGTTCAACTTCCTACGTTTGCGGATGACTATGGCTCGGCAGTTGCTGTTCTGATTGAGACGGCACGGTTACTCAAAGACATCATTCCGCGACGATCGATCCGTTTCGTTGCGTTTGCCTGCGAAGAATCACCGTATTTTCATACTGGAGAAATGGGCAGCATGATTCATGCTCAAGGGTGCGTGGAACGTCGTGAAAATGTCGTCGCGATGCTCTGCCTGGAAATGGTTGGCTACTTCGTCGATGAAAAGAATTCGCAGCAGGTGCCACCGGCAATCCCAAAATGGCTGCGATGGCTGTTTCCCTCACGAGGCAACTTTCTGGCGGCGGTCGCGAATCCTCGTTCGTGGAACCTTTGCTGGCAATTTCGACGCGGTTTCAAAAAGGCGACTCGGTTTCCGCTGTTTTCCATCGTGCTGCCCGAACGAATTCCGGAGATTCATCTATCCGACCACCGCAGCTTCTGGCAGCACGGATTTCCTGCACTGATGCTGACGGACACCAGCTTCCTGCGAAATCCAAATTATCATCAATGGACTGATACAGCCGACTCACTGGACTATGATCGGATGGCGCAAGTTACCTCTGGTGTCGCGGGGGCCGTTCGCCGGCTTTCGAGTGCGTCCTCATCCTGAACTGGTTGGGATGCAATCGTCGCTGCTATTGGTATACTTGTTGGCGTCGATATAGGCAAGGTTTCCTCCGTGTGAGATGTGTCAGAGGGATGTATGATTGGTTCCAGCTATAGTGCCGTCATTCAACAGGACGGCCAATGGTGGATCGGTTGGATCGAAGAGATTCCGGGCGTAAACTCACAGGGCGCGACGCGGGAGGAATTGGTCAAAAACCTGCGTGAAGCACTCTCTGAGGCTATCGAACTGAATCGCGAGAATGCGCGCGAAGCTGCTGGCGAATCATACGAAGAAATTACAATTCACCCATGAGACGGCGCGACTTGATTCGCCATCTGACACAACATGGTTGCGAACTTATTCGTGAAGGAGGCAACCATTCATGGTGTTGTATTAAAAATTCGATCACCCGCATCGCCAAGACCGGGGACGATGTATTTGCGTTCATTCAGGCAGCGATCAATCGCGCAGGTGTAGACGGTGACGTCGTCGAATTCGTTCTGTAAACGTGCGATCCCTTCCGGGGCGGAAATGATCGAGAGCATAACGATCTTCGGAACGCCCCAGCGTTTCAGGGTCTGAATTGCCATGCAGGCCGAGCCGCCGGTGGCGAGCATCGGATCAAGCACGAATGCGATGTCCGGCGGATTGTTCGGCGGCAGCTTGTCGTAATAATGCACGGGCTGAGCCGTCTTTTCGTCACGATAGAGTCCCAGATGCCAGACTTCCAGTTGCGGAATCAGCTCCTCGAGCGGTTCGACCATCCCGAGGCCTGCACGCAGAATTGGTACGGCTGCAAAACGCCCGGAGAGTTCGCTGCAGGTTGTGATCTCATTCGGCGTCTCGACTGTGATCGGCTGCAATGTCACATACCTGGTGGCTTCGGCAGCCAGCAACGTCGCCAGGACGCGAATGTGCTGCCGGAATTCAGACGGTGGAGTCTGCTTTGCACGCAAACGACTGAGATGGTGCTGAACGAGCGAATGCTGAAGTTCGACTATTTTTGCAGGCTCATTCGGCATTGAGGAAACTCCTGTGAAATCCGATGCCAGAGTGTACTCCAAACGCCGCGCAACCTTGAGATTTCCGGATCTGCTGCAGCACACGGCATTGCGACCGTTGCCAAAGACTGACACCATGCGTGGACTTTTGAAGTTGCATTTCTGTGCTTTTTTATTGTAGTGATCTTCATGTCCGTTGCCTTCCAACAGTGTATCCATCCTGACTGCGCGACCACATATGATGTCGGTCAGATTTTAACGGCCTGTCCGAAATGCGGCAGTCTGCTGGACGTCAATTACGACTGGAACGCAATTCCTGTCCCGAAGTCGCTGTCGGGTTTTGAACGACGGTGGACCACTCGTCTGAATCCGATCGACTTCAGTGGTGTCTGGCGTTTTCGTGAATTGCTGCGATTTGCGTCCGACGAGCAGATCGTCACGATCGGCGAAGGCCAGACGATTCTGCAAAAGAATGACCGCCTTGGCGCAACGCTGAAAATGAACAACGGTTGTTTGTACCTGCAGTATGAAGGCCTGAATCCTTCCGGCAGTTTCAAAGACAACGGCATGACCGCCGCATCGACACATGCCAGAATGGTCGGTGCAAAGATGACTGCGTGTGCCTCGACGGGCAATACCAGTGCGTCGCTCGCGATCTATGCAGGAGTCACGGGACACTTTCAATGCATCGTGTTTGTCGGCAGCGGAAAGATCGCGTTTGGAAAGTTGTCGCAGGCACTGGACTACGGCGCGAAGACCATCCAGATCCGCGGCGACTTTGATGACGCATTGGCTCGCGTGCGTGACATCTGTGCGAAGCATCCGATCTATCTGTGCAACAGTGTGAATCCGTTTCGTCTGGAAGGTCAGAAGTCGATCATGTTCCGCGTTCTGGAGGGTCTTGGGTGGCAGGTGCCGGACTGGATTGTCGTGCCGGGCGGCAATCTTGGGAACAGCAGCGCGTTTGGCAAGGCGTTTATGGAATTGAAGCACCTGGGACTGATTGATCACGTGCCTCGGCTGGCGATCATCAACGCCGCAGGTGCCGGAACGCTGGAAGAATTTGTCAACGAAGGTGGTCTGAAATGGAACGATGGCCGTCCGAATGCTGCACAGATTGACGCGCGCTATCTGAAAATGGATCAGCAGAACGAACGCGCTTCAACGCTCGCCAGTGCCATCGAAATCAATCGCCCGGTGAATCTGGAAAAAGCATTGCGAGCCCTGGCTTTCTGTAACGGTATTGTGCTTGAAGTTTCTGATCAGGAGATCATCGACTGCCGCGCCAGAATTGCAGCGACCGGGTTCGGATGCGAACCTGCGAGCGGTGCCACAATTGCCGGCGTCCAAAAACTGCGGGATGAAGGTGTGATCGCGGCCTCCGACCGCGTTGTCTGCATTCTGACAGGGCATCAGTTGAAAGATCCTGACCTGACGATGGCCTATCATTCCAACGACCCGCTGTTGATCGCTAAAAAACTGACGCCGGCCGGAGTCACCAAAATGCCATTTGCGAATCCGCCAATCGTCGTCGACAACGAAGAATCGGCGATCCTTGCCGTGTTGGGAATTACACCCCCGCTTTAAATTGGGGGCAGGAACCAATAGTGCGGAGCACCCAACTGGCAACGACGTCAAGGATCTTGATCAATGAAAACATTGGCCGGACATAATCCACGTGATTTCCGGGAATGTGATTCAGTCCCGGAGGGACGACAAGATGTAGCCACGGGCGCGAGCCCAATGGCAGTCACTTTGTCAGCCGCAATCGCTTGTAGTCCCGCCTTCAGGCGGAATAGACATGGGAAAACTCGTACAATTCCGCCTGAAGGCGGGACTACGAACTCAAAGTGACTGCCATTGGGCGCGAGCCCGTGGTACGCGATAAAGAAGCGTCAGAAGTCCCGAAGGGACGACAGGAATTGCATTTCGGTTGTCTCATGTCGTCCTTTCAGGACTAAAAATCACCGGTGTTTCTCTGACC
>CAZFDW010000031.1:0-25974 GCA_964517865.1 uncultured Chitinophaga sp. | reverse complement strand
ACAACCAGAAACAAGACGATGATTTTCAGTGTCAGCTTCATAAGATCATCGTCAGGGTTACGGCATTCGCCCTTCGCGCACAAGAAAAATCCGAGCCGTATTCCCGCAGGAATTCCGGTACACCGACCGCCAATGCGGCCGAACCAATCTCGCCGTGAGCATTATTCGGCGTCTGACGACATGTTACAGTCCGTCAGCACTCGAAATGCGGAATGGACCGTAAATTCATGAATCATTCACGTATCTCTGACACGCGTTCCGGAGCCTCCAATGCCAAATCAGCCGCTGTAAGCACCAGTGAGGAAGTTCCTTCGTTTAACCGCGTGCCCATCGGGCCGCGCTTCGCTGCCAATCGCGGGGCGTTGCCCACGCGGTTAAACGATATTATGCCAAACTACTTCTGCCGAGGTGCTGCATGACCACGAATCCATGGTGACTTCTCATGTCAGCAGATTTTTGTAGACTGAACGGGTTTCATAGATTCACGAGCATCGCAGAAATATGATGTTTGCAGACATCCCGCTTAATGTTGATGGCTCTCGTGGAATGTACGCGCCGTAGGGAAGATTGCATGGCCTCCAGGGCAGAACCGCGTCAGAATATCCTTGTCGTTGATGTCGGTGGCACGCATGTCAAACTCAAGGCGACAACAGGGAACGACGAACGGCGCGCATTTCCGTCCGGACGCAGACTGACTGCACAGAAGGCTGTGGACGGAATCAAGCAATTGGCTGGTGACTGGAGATACGACGCCGTTACGATCGGCATCCCGGCCCCGGTGATTAACGGTCGAATTCTGCACGAACCGCATAACCTTGGCGGCGGCTGGGTCGGATTCGACTTTCACTCTGCATTTGGCTGTCCCGTGAAGATTATCAACGATGCTGCAATGCAGGCCTTGGGCAGTTACCACGGCGGATCCATGTTGTTCCTCGGCCTCGGGACGGGACTTGGATCATCGATGATCGTAGACGGTGTCATGGTGCCGATGGAACTGGCCCACCTGCCGTACAAGAAGAAGACGTTCGAAGATTATGTCGGTCTGGAAGGTTTGCAACGTCTCGGGAGGAAGAAGTGGCGGCTGGCAGTCTTCGATGTCGTGAAGCGTCTGCGTGCGGCGTTGGAGCCCGACTACGTTGCCATTGGCGGCGGAAACGCCAGTCTCCTTGAGAAACTGCCGGATGGTGTGGAAACCTGCCCGAATGAGAATGCATTCGTCGGCGGCTTTCGGCTGTGGAACGACGCAGAATTGGCAACGGATTGATGTAGAAAACCGGTCGCAGAATTGGCGCCAAGGCTGTTGAATGTGATCATGCACAGGTCAACGTTTGTCACAGCCTGTCGCCTGGCTGGTTCAACGAGGCCGTGTGGACTTGCCATGAATGATCCTGACCCAACAGTTCCGCAAGAAGCGCTCAGACAGTCACTGGCACATTTTCGGTGCCTGGCGGACAGTCTTCCGATATGTCTGTTGCAGAAAGACGCCGAAGGGCGGCCGAGATTCGCCAATCAGGCATATCTGAGATTTCACGGACAGACGCTGGCCCAGGTTCTGGATCGCAGTTCCTCCGGACTTTTTCCAGAGTCAGATGCTGAGCAGTTTCGACTCAGTGATCTGGATGTTCTGCAGCGCGGTGAGGAAACTCATGAGACCTGCCGGTTCTTTACGACTGATGGTCGTGAACGGTGGCTGGAACGGATCAAGGGGCCGATGCGAGATGCGGACGGGGCAATTGTCGGTATCCAGATTCTGTTCTGGGACGTGACCGAACGCCGTCAGCAGGAAGGCAATCACAGTCATGAACGATCGTTGCTGCACACGCTGCTGGATTCCATTCCGGATTCCATCTACTTCAAGGATCGTGAATGTCGGTTTACGCGGATCAGTCGCAGCCTGGCGCACTTGTTTGGTCTGCAGGATCCTGCCGAAGCGATTGGAAGATCCGATGCGGATTTCTTCAGCGCTGAACATGCCGCCCGCGCTCGTGCTGATGAACTGAAAATCATGCAGACAGGTGAAGGCATCATCGGACAGGTCGAAAAACAGACTCGACCGGGAAAGCTGACAACACTTTGTTCCACCACAAAGATGCCCCTGCGGGACAATGCTGGACAGATCATCGGCACGTTCGGAGTTTCCCGTGACATCACTTCGTACCTGCACGCCGAAGAAGCGTTGAATCAGGAACGTGATCGGCTGCAGACGCTGATGAATCATTTGCCGGACGTGATCTTTATTAAAGATACGTCCGGTCGGTTTCTGATGGCGAATCCAGCTCTGGTGAAGTTGTATGGTGCCGAGTCGCCGGCCGCCATGATTGGCCTGAAAGACGAAGATTTCGTGCCGCAGTCCGTCGCGGATCATTTCGCTCAGGATGATCGCGAGGTCATGGACTCGGGCGTTCCCCTGGTCGATCGGGAAGAATCCAATGTCGATACTGAGGGACATCCGCTGTGGATGCTGACCAGCAAAATTCCGCTGCGGGACTCTGATGGTCATCTGATCGGGCTCGTCGGAATCGGACGCAATATCACGCGTCAAAAAGTTGCCGAACAGCAGGCGCGTCGGCAGGCGATGGAAGCCGGACTGCTGCATCAATCGACGTCGCTGGCGCGGGAGACCTATTCGCTGGAGGTGCTGCTCAAGGGCTGCATTGGCATCGTCTGTAACCTGACGTCGTGGTCGATCGGTCATGCCTATCTGCCACGCAGTGCCGACGCAGATTCGGAATTGATCCCGACGGGCATCTGGAATTCTGATGACAGGCATTCTCTGACCGAACTGCAGAGCGTCACGCAGGCGCACTGGGTGCGGAACGGCGTTGATATTCCGTCGTTGATTCTGAAGACGAAACTTCCCCAATGGATCAGTAACATTGACACGGGAATCCAGGGGCATCGACTTGAAGCACTCAGGCGACTGGGGATTCGCAGTGCGTGCGGGTTTCCGGTTGTGATTCGCGACGAACTGGTCGCGGTCATGGAATTCTTTTCATTTGACCGACTGGAACGCGACGACGGTTTGCTGACAATCTTACGCAGCGTGGGCGAACAGATCGGGCGCGCGATCGAACGTCGTCGCGCGGAAGAGGCGCTACATGCCGCGTGGAATGCCGCAAATGCGGCCAATCAGGCGAAGAGTGATTTTCTGGCGAATGTCAGTCACGAAATCCGTACGCCGATGAATGGCATCATCGGCATGACTGAATTGCTGCTCGATACAGAGTTGACGGCTGTGCAGCTTGAATACATGAAGATCGTGCAGGCGTCCGGCGAATCGTTGCTGGAACTGATCAATGATATTCTGGATTTTTCAAAGATCGAAGCGGGCAAAATGGAACTCGATGCCGTCCCGTTCGACATCCGCGAAGTGCTCGGCGACACCATGAAGTCGCTCAGCCTGCGCGCTCACAGCAAGGGGCTGGAAATCGCATTTGCCATCGCGCCAAATGTCCCGGAGGGTCTCGTGGGAGATGCTTCAAGGCTGCGACAGGTCATCGTCAATCTGGTGGGTAACGCGATCAAGTTCACCTCGACAGGCGAAGTCGTGCTGACCGTAGAAGCAGGTGCCAGCAGCGGTGATCAACAGTCCCTGAACTTCACGGTGTCCGACACGGGCATCGGGATCCCGGCCGAAAAAATGGATGAGATCTTTAAGGCATTTCATCAAGCGGACACTTCCACCACGCGACGATATGGCGGAACCGGGCTGGGGCTCGCCATTTCCCGGCGACTTGTGGAACTCATGGACGGCGAGGTTCACTGTTCGAGCGTCGTGAATCAAGGCAGTACATTTCACTTCTCCGCAAGGTTTACCGTTGGTGCCGATAGCAAATCAGAAGCGAAGTCCGGTGTCGATGTGGTTACAGATGCGCTAGTACTGATTGTCGATGACAACGCCACGAATCGACGCATCCTGCTGGAGGTTCTGAAGAACTGGGGTATGAAACCTGTTGCGGCAGAGACTGCAGGCGAAGCGATGGTGCTGCTCAGACAGGCGCAGGCAAACGATAATCCGTTTCGACTCGTCATCAGTGATGTGAATATGCCGGACGTGGATGGATTCATGCTGGCGAGACAAATTCGCGATGATGCCGATATTCGACTCACGCCATTGATCATGCTGACGTCCGGTGGTCGCACTGGTGATATCGTCAAACGCCACGAACTGATGATCGCAGCAAGCCTGATGAAGCCGGTCAAACAATCGGAATTATTCGACGTGATTGTGAGCATCACCACCAACACTGGTCCTCGAATCGAATCCACTTCGGTTGCTGCATCGGAACCCGGCAAGGCGGTGCGTGCTCTGAAGATACTGCTCGCTGAAGATAATCTGATGAATCAGAAGTTGGCAACCGGGATTCTTGCGAGGCATGGACACCAGCTGACGATCGCCAACAATGGCCTTGAAGCGGTCGGAGCATTTCAGGCGGAGCGATTTGATGTCATCCTGATGGATGTGCAGATGCCGGTGATGGATGGCTTTGCAGCGACCGCTGCAATTCGGGAACTGGAACGAGTCCAGGGCACAAAGACACCGATCGTGGCGATGACGGCGCATGCACTCAAAGGAGACCGGGAACGCTGTCTTGCGGCAGGGATGGATGAATATCTTTCGAAGCCGATCCGTTCAAAACAACTCGCTGCGATTCTGGAGACTTTGATGCCGCAGGACAGCCATCCGAGGACGTCGTCATTCATTGGCAAGCCGGAATCATTGCCGGTCGATTCACTGATCGACTGGAAAACCGCGTTGGAAGGTGTGGACGGCGACCGAGACCTCTTAAAAAGTGTCATTGAGGTTTTTCTGACTGAGTCGCAAATGTTGCTGCAGGAGCTTGGATTGGCGGTGCATTCTCAGGACGCAGCCAGGGTTTGTTCTCACGGACATTCGCTGAAAGGTGCGATGCTGGGTGTAGGCGCCTTTGCCACAGCCGACCTGGCACAGACACTGGAAATGGGGGCGGGTGACAGATCGCTGCAGTCTATGACGGCGTCATTGCAGGATCTGGAACAACAATACGGTCGGATCACGGCGGAGTTGCGTGAGTTTCTGGACAGTTAAAGATAAAGACACGTTGATGCCTGCGCTCGAAGAAAAATCAATGTCGCCAAGCAGCAAATCAGGAATGCGATACATGAGGGGATCGCCATGTTAGGTCGATTGACTCCGGTTGGCGGGGGAATTCCGATAATTCTTCTGAAGAGAACTATCACGTTAGGACGTGATCCGGCGAATGATCACGCGATCGCCTGCGGCAGTGTCTCCGGGAAACACTGCGAACTGGAATTGATCGACGGCTACTGGTGGGTGCGCGACCTCGGCAGTCGAAATGGGACATCCGTCAACAATGTCCGCTGTCAGACTTCCAGAATTCTGCCCGGCGGCGTTCTGCGAATGGCGAACCAGCGTTTCAGGCTGGACTACAAAGAACCAAAAGTTTCGGCTGATGAAGAGGTGGCGATGAATCTTCTGATGGAGGCCATGCCTGCCGCTCCGGCTGCGGTAGTCAGGAACGTTAATTCGGCCGTCGCGGAGTCCCTGGTTCCGAACCGGCAGGCCATCCGCCAGCAGTCAGATTCGAGTCACGCGCGCATACCTGTGACCGCACCGGAAAAATCTGTGCGACGTTTTTTGGGAAAACTTGTGCCATGCGGTGGGGGTGATCCGATCGCATTGCTGGAATCCCCGCTCCTCGCCGGTCGCCGTAGCGCTTGCGATATTACGCTCAAGTTCCCCGATGTCTCATCACGGCACTGTACGTTGACGTATGAAGACGGATTCTGGGTTGTCAATGACTGCGGCAGTCGAAACGGAGTCCGCGTGAATGGTGAACGAGTCGAACGGAAAGTTCTGTTCCCGGAGGATCGCATCTCCATTGCCAGTCATCGCTTTATCGTGCATTACACTCCTGAAGGATCCCTGCCGCCTGCCGAAGACGATACGTTTTCGAAAAGTCTGCTCGAAAAAATCGGCATGAAAGACCTGTCACGTCTGGAACAGAAGCGAATTCCGGGCGCGATCAGCGAAGATGATCAGCCAAAACGAATGACCCTGGAATGAACACACCCACCCTCTGAAATCGGGCTGAACGCCCTGCGAGAGACCCCATCATGCCCACGCTGCTTGTTGTTGACGACGTTGCCACAGATCGACTCAGGATTGCCGGATTGGCTGCCCGCTGGATGAAAAGTACTGTGCTGCAGGCAGCCGATGGAGCTACCGCGTTGAAGTTGATCGAACAGCATCAGCCGGATATTGTGTTGACTGACCTGCACATGCCGGAAATGGATGGGTTGCAACTTGTGGAAGCGATTCGGGATCAGTACCCCTACATTCCGGTCATTCTGATGACGGCTGACGGAAGCGAAGAAATTGCGGCCATCGCATTGCAGAAAGGCGCGGCGAGTTACGTCCCCAAGCGCAATCTGGCTCAGAATCTGGAACGCACGTTGCAGCAGGTGCATGTCACCGCCCGGGATGCTCAGATCCAGCCTGAAATTATGCACCAGATTCAGTTCACGAAGACGGAGTTGATCCTGTACAACGATCGCCAGCTGATTCGATCCACGGTGGGATTGCTCGTCAACTTTCTGCGCTGCATGCCGCTGGGCGATGAAACCGAACGCATTAGAACCGGCATCGCCCTGGAAGAGGCGATGCTCAACGCCTACTACCACGGCAATTTTGATGTGAACGGAGTGAAAGACGCCACCCCGCAAACCTGGGACGCGATCGCCGCTGATCGATCCTCCGATCGTGATTACGGGTTGCGGCGAATTTTTGTTCTCGCCGATATTACACGCGAACGCGCAGTCTTCACGATCCGCGACGAAGGCAAAGGCTTCGACCCGACTCCATTTCTTGAGGGTCGCGTGAAACCACTCAACGACCGGCATCGCGGAATCCATCTGATGTCCACCATCATGGATGCGATTGCCTACAGCCCATCCGGCAACGAAGTCACCATGACCCGCAATGCAATCACCGGCATGGCGGACTGAAGTGGCACCAGCCTATTTCGCCGGCAGTCCAACAACGACTGGCGTGGCTTCTTCGTCATAGAAAAAATTGGCCATGAGATGTTCCGCACAGAACAGGAGAATGACCAGCCCCATCAGGACCGGAAAGACCTCAATCCCCAGGCGACCCATACGCACCGCGCGCTGCAATTCCTGAGCATCATGGACGATGGCGACGTTGCTGCCTGCCAGCAGCGCGTTCAACTGGTCGTCGCGGATTTTTTCCAGATTGCTTTCTGCATCACGCATGTTCACGGAAAACGCAGCTTCAAACGGACTGCGAGCTTCGAATGGCTTCAGACGATAGTGTCCGGCGTCGGTGGCATCCGTCAGCAGCACCGACGATTCGTCGGCCAACATCGATCCTCGCGTCTGCCGCAGGCCAGGACGGCGTAACAGGTACTGATCGAATCGCTGACTGGCAGGCACCGGAATGACAATGGATTCGCCGGCAATGTAGTTTCGTTTTGTGTTGCTGGCTCCTGTCAGATGTTGCAGGATCTTGTCGGTCAGCATCAAAAATGACCAGTTATCGACGACAAAGTTATTCCACTGACTTCCACCGTCCCGCAAATTGTCCATCGCCGACGTGAACATCAGGCAGCGTCCCTGCCCGATCGTACGTTCCATAAGCGCCGGTCGATCTCCCGGTCCGGTGAATCCCAGCAGAGTTGTGGACTTCGGATCTGCATCCACAGCCCAGCAACGATCAAACGCTGCACGGGATAATTCGACTCGCGCCGATTCGTCCTGAGCGAACTCACGCGTCACGGGATGCTGGTCTGTAATCAGTTTCAGCTGCCCCGGTTCCGTATTGAAGTTGACGGAGAGCAGTGGCGTGCCGGGAAGCAACTCTTCTGCGGAATTTACCATCCACGCGCCCGGTTCAATTTTGTTGGAACCGGCTACGACAAACACGCCGCCGCCTGCGTTCGCAAAACTCCGCAGACTTTCCCACAGCCGCTCTTCCGGACGCTGGCAATTCACCAGCATCACCACATCAAAACCTGACAATGTCTGTTGCCCGGCCTGTGCCGTCGTCACACTGGTACATTCGCAGTACTTAATTCCCTGCTGCTCCAGTTGAATGGGTTGCAATGCGTTTCGCAGGTAAAGGCTTTCCTCCAGCCGATCCGCGATCAACAGCACACCGGGCTTTGTGCGAACTCCGCAGGTAAACGAACGAATGTTGTCCTCAGGCAGTGGATCCTCGGACGTCAGGCGTACGATACCTTCCACAAACGGCTGAGTGCCTGTAACACGCAGCGTGACCTGAACCTGTGACGCACCGTTTTCAATCTTAACGATCTGAGGTGCGCCTGCGCGGGTTTCCACGCCGTTCTCCATCAGTAACGTTTCCACGGTGGTCATCGTCGGACCTCCCGGCGTGGAGGACACGGTCATAGTCATCAGCAGGTCCCGCCCCGCAACGCTGGTTTCTTCCGACAAAGTCAGGTGCGAGATCGCCGCATTGATCGGCTGCGGGACAGCCACGTCCACAAGATAGACCTGCAGCCAGTTGGCCGCCTTGAGCGCATCAGACAGTCCACTCTCATCCGGTTCACGCCAGGCGGTTTTTGAAAAATCTGTCAGCACATAGATTTCGCGGGCGTGAGTATCGGAATCGCCGCCAGTCCCCAGTCGTTCCTGATCCAGCGCGCGGTCATCGATCTGAAACTGAATCGCCGCTTTCAGACGACGATTAATGGGTTCCGGGACAGTCGTCATTTCTAACGTGTCCAGTCGCGACGCAGCTCCGCCAAGATCGGCCTGGAAGACAATATCGTCGTCGGCGTTCAGGCCGGAAATCGCTGCACGGCTTCCTGCGGGAAATCGCCCGAGATGTTCGCGAATTACTGTCCGCGCTTGTTCAAGCCGAGTCTTGTTTTCAAGGCGATAGTTCATACTCACGCTCGTATCGACCAGAAATACTGCCGCGACCGGAACGTCTTCTGTGGCCTCATTCCGTGGCGTGGAAAGTTCTGCGCGCACCCGCAGTCCCCAGGGAATTCCAACAGCGATCATCGCGGCCAGTGTCCCCAGCACGACACACCATAATCGCAGCCGGCCGCGTCGATCTTTCTGATCGAATGACGCCATGCGTTGCGTTGCCGCGCGATGCGTGAGCCAGAAATACGCAGCGATACTGGCCGCGGCCGTCAGAGCCAGGATCATCCATTCCCACCACCGCAGACCGTACCGTGCAGCCGGCAGTGACGGTCTTGCAATCGCAAGCACCAGCACGGCAATCAACAACGATCGCAGGATGAGCAACAACAAATGCCGCAACTGCATCCGCCGCGAATTGGAGACTTTTCTGTTCTTCAACAAACGCAGCGCCGGAAATTCGATACGCTTTGGTTTCGCCCGCATGATCATGTGCAGGATCACCGGTAACGCCGCCAGTCCGAGGCCAAACAGCAGGCTGGCATTGATCAGTGACATGTGGGACTTTCCCTGAGAATCGGAGCCGGTTCACGTTCCATCGAAAACCGACCGTGCTCCAGAAAACATTTTACCGCCGCGATCGCCGTGTCGTCGCTCATTAAAAACGAATGGATTTTCGGGATTCGCAGAAAGTCGGAAGCCCCGGCCAGCCTGGCGCTGGCGATCGTCACCGTCCCGTCATCGTCGCCGGGAAGCAGCGGATTGAAACCGCGTTCGTCCCCTTTGCCACCCGCGATGACACCAAATTCGAAAGTCGGTGTTGGCAGAGAACCGATAGTGCCATCTGGATCCGTCACCAGTTCCTGCGACGCCGGACCATACACCGTCCGGAAAATCATGTTTCGCTTCAGCATATCCGCCAGTTCCGCACCACTATTCGGCGTGCCCAGCATGACCATGCGGTGAATGCGAGGATCACGGTGATCCTGCAAATAGCGACGGACCACCAACCCGCCCATGCTGTGAACCACAAAACTGATTTTGGAAACATCAGTCAGCGATTCAATCAGTGAATGCACGTAGCCAGCCGCCTGTGCGATCGGCACTCGTGTACTTGGATATTCAAACGGCACATGGACAAACCCCGCGGTTGGCATCGCGTCAAGAATGGGCCGCATGGATCTCGATGTCCGACCTATGCCGTGCAGATAAATCACGGCGTGCCCCGTATCAGGTTTCAAATCGTTTGCGGCCCGAATCCGATGGAGAGTTTTCTGACAGTCGTCGATCGTGCCCGATTGATACCGTCGATTGTTTTTGTCGAGTAATCGAAAATGTCCTGTGAATACGTGACGTTGAATCCTGTAACCCTGAAAGTAGCAGACATCGCCCCAGAACTGCATCCCGCCCAACGTCGGGGCTCCGGGTTGAGGCGCCTCACTGTCTGTCATTTCCGCATCCTCAACTTCCTCAGCGATTAAATCCGACTCCGGTTCGTCGGCGCGAAGACGACATTCGCCGTTGATAATTCTGACGCTCAAGGCGAACCCAATTCGCCGAATGATATCACGTCTGCTCGTGATAAGGAGTTGGAATTCTGTTGCGGTTTTCTGACCAGTCATCTTGCTGCCTCATTCGCGTTTCGCTACGTCATGGTCAGAGACAAATCTCCGGCGGCGGGATTGCGGCGGAGCAGGGCGGCGATGCCTTCCAGTAACATCAGGGCCGCCAGAATGAGCAATACGACGGCGATCCAGGCAACCGGATCGGCGTTGCCTCCTTTGGCAAATTGCTGCTGCACAATTGTCACCAAAGCCCACGAACTCATCACATACATGAAGACGGCCGGAATCCCCGTGACGAAGAAGACCCAAACGGCCTGGCGCGTCCTCCACAGCCAGACGGTCACACCCAGCAACGTCAATGCCGCCAAAAGTTGATTGCTGGCCCCGAACAGGCTCCAGAAGACTTTCCAGACCGGGACGGTTTTGCCGTTTGCATCCGTGATTCGTTGCAATACAAAAATCATCGGCGCACCGGCCGTCAGCAGCGTCCCGAACCACATGCCAAATCTATTTTTCCAGCCTGTGAGCTCCTGAATAATGAACCGTCCCAGTCGCGTGCAGACATCCAGCGTATCGTACACAAAGGTATTGAATGCCATAAATGCGAAGGCAACGCCGAATGCCGTGGGAACGTTGACCTTTCCCAGGAACGTGCCGATACCATTGGCGTAAATCAGGTTGGGGTTTGGATCGGAACTCAGCAGCAGCGATTCTTTTGGCAGCATCATGACGCAGCACAGAGACACAATCGCGACCATTGCTTCCAGCAACATCGCGCCGTAACCGATGGGCCCTGCGTTACTCTCGACCTTCAATTGCTTCGATGTTGTTCCGGAAGCAATGAGCGAATGGAAACCTGAACACGCACCGCAGGCGATCGTAATGAACAGGAATGGAAACAGATTGCCTTTTTCCTGTACGAAGCCTTTGAACATCGGCTGTTCGATCGGCTGACCACCCAGCAGGATTCCGAGTGCTCCCGCTCCCAGAGCCGCGTATAAAAAGTATCCACCGAGTTGACCACGCGGTTGCAGCAGCAGCCACATTGGAACAACCGAGGCGATGGCGCAGTAGACCAGCAGGAACACGTCCCACGAACGAACGGCGTACAGGACAGACTCGTCGGGTGTCAGATTCGGATTGATCCGCATCATAATCTCATCGACATTGAGCGGAATGTACTGTCCCACCCAGATCGCGACCCCCACCAGCGGCAGAAAAATCCACGTTGCCGCTCCCATGGACATAACGCGGGATCTGACGAGTAGTCCCATGATCATCGGCAGGGCAAGGTAAATCAGTGACGACGTCGCAATACCGCCCGACAACACCAACTGTCCAGCATTTTCAGCGCCATTGGCAGCAGCCATCGATTTGAACGGCGTTCCATTCTCGACGTCAAGCGCGCCCACAAACATGCTGGCCGTGACGTCCGTGAAGGCAACCACAATATAGACCAGCGCCAGCCAGACGAACGTCAGAAATAGCAGGTATGCGCGACCACTGATGTGGATTCGGACGACTTCCAGAATCGATGATGCCTTGTGGCGAACTGAAGCAACAAGTGCAGAGAAATCATGCACACCGCCAACCAGGATCGAACCGATGAGAATCCACAGCAACGCTGGTAGCCAGCCAAAGTACAGACCCGCCAGAATCGGCCCCACAATCGGTCCGGCTGCGGCGATCGCTGAAAAGTGCTGACTGAGCAATGGTCCGGTCTGGCACGGCACGTAGTCCACATCATCCCGCATCGTGATGGCGGGGGTCGGCGTCCTGTCATCCAGCCGAAACATGCGCGCCAGCCAGCGTCCATACGTAAAATAGGCAATGGTCAGAATCACGGCGGACGACAAAACAATGGCCAGCATTTCCATTACGGTGAACTCCGAAGAAATTCGATGCAGACCGGCATCGCAATGTACCGGCGGGCTGACTCCGCACCGCTCGCCGATTCCTCTATGGTATCTGAAGTTCCACGGGCAACAATTGTTGTTCGCGGTTGATCGTGAGAGACACTCGTTCGCCGCTGCGGAACGCGGCAAGCTGCTGCTGAAAATCCGTGACGCTGGTAATAATGGCGTCATTCACCAGCACAATCAAATCGCCGCGTTGCAGCCCCGATTTTTCGGCGATTGAGTCCTTTGCAACAGAGTCGATCCATGCCGGCGTTCTTTCCACAACATTTGGCAGCATCGTGAGACCGAAACGTGCCGTGAGTTGCTGATCAGAAATCATACCGCCGATTGCGTCCGCGTCCTTCGGGCGTGATTCCGGCTTCTTACCCGACAGCAGTGTTTCAATCACCGGCTTCAGGGTTGTCAGCGGAACCGCATAATTGACCCAGGTGCGGCTGGCGCTGTGACGAATTTCTCTGCCGATCAGCCCAATCGGTGTGCCTTCTGTGTCGGTCAGCAAACCACCAGCGGCACCGGAATTGTTGGTAATCGCATCGACCAGCCAGACGGGTGATTTGAGCGGAAAAGTCCAACGCCCCTGAGTTGCTTCCAGAGGAATTCTGGCGGCGATGACTCCATGCACCAGCGACACGGGCTCATTGCCTGTCGCAACGTGAAACATATTACTGAAGGCAAGCACCGGCGTGCCGGGATCCGGGTTACTCGACTTTGACAGGTCGATGTGCGAAAACGAATCACCAGGTTCCGACCGGAGTTTCAACAGAGCCAGATCATACTCCGCGCTGGTGCCGACGACATCGACTGCAAATTTTCTACCATCCGACGTAACTGCTGTCAGATATCCGGTGCTTATCAGGTGATTCCAGACCGTCACAACATGACCGTCGCTGGAAACCAAAGTTCCTGTTCCATACGAATCCAGACTGCCGCCTCCCGCACCGAACAATTTGACAATCGTCTGCTGCTGTGACTTCAGGACTTCTTCAGTTGCCCGAAAATCTGACTGTGACTGTGACTGTGACGCACAGCACCTGCCGGATGCGAACAACAGCGCCAGAATCAGCGCCGTACGGCACACTCGTTCGAAAGCGTGAGTGCAACAAGTCTTCATGGATTTTTCTTTTCGGGAGCTGGTGCATTACTGACCGTCACATTGTCGATATTCAACCATCGCAGTTCTTCGGTAGCACCGGAGATCAGTCCAATCCGACCTGGAAAAACGGCTCCGTTCCGATCAGCCCAGTCAGTGAACAACAAGCGAGCTTCGTCGATTCCCTGAGCGTATTCGATATCGACACCAACCGGCAGCGCCGAGCTTTCATCGAAGTACCAGCGGCAGGTTCGAACACCTTCGCGTGTCAGCAACACATCGACGTCCTGTTTTAACGGCAGATGAAAAGTGCGACCAGCCGCCTGTTGCTCCGTAAACTTAGCGGCGTCACAGCTGAGCAACCGGCGCAATTGATTCATGGCGATCAGCAAACCCGGCAGTTGAGGTGATTCCTCTTCCGCCAGCGGATCGGTTGTGGTTTGCAGGAACGGTCGATTGTTGAGATTCATACCCACAGCTGAAGAGGCGATTGTCAGTTCCCCGGCCAACCGTGGCCCGGGTTCACCGATACTGAATGCGATCACCCATGCAGCCTTTGGATCGCCGTTGGATGCGACTCGTTCCTTCAGAGCGGAAAGCACTCGTAGTCGGTGAATCTCGTTGAAGTGATAATTGCAGAAACCATCCCGGGCGACAAACAGGCTTTTGAGCGACTCTGGAACTTCATCGGCCGTTTCATCTGCCAAAATCTCTTCGCCGTCCGGCTTTTGCGGATCCTGCGGAGGTAGCTGCCGTCGTTCCTGCGGTAACTCTGGTGCTTTTTGAAATGCATGCAGCGGCCGCAGACGAATGGTGCCCGCATGGACCCCTTCACTGTCGCGCCAGGACAGCGGCAAGCGTGTGCCTTCCGGAAAAATACCCAGCACATTCTGAAAGTCGTTGGCGGAAGTCAGCAGTCGCCCGGCAAATGATACAACCTGTGCTCCCGGCCGCAGACCTCGGCGATATGCATCGGACAGTGCCGACACCTGAGTGACTGTGACTTCACCGGTTCCCGAGGTTTCGACGGTAAATTCCGCCACGCCGTGATCAACGATCAGGCCACACTTCAGGTGTGCGATAAACTTCTGAATCTGATTCACAGAAATGGCATACGCCGCCCCCGAGTTAACTCGCCCGCGCTTTTCAAACGATGCTCGACCGTTGATGCCGATCCAGCGACCTTGAATATCAAACAACGGGCCACCCGAATTGCCAGGATTGATTGAAGCATCAATCTGAAGGCAGTCCGTGTATTCCAGGAACGTGTTCGCCGGATATTGATAACGACGAACTCCACTGACGATGCCATACGTCACGGTCGGAGTAAAATCACTCGCCAGCAGGAAAGGATTTCCAAGCGCCATCACTTCATGACCAACCTGCACCTGATCGCTGTCACCGGGGATCGCAAACGAAAAGTCCGTTCGGCCCTGAAGCTGAATCAGAGCGATATCACCGGTGGGATCAATCCCGACAATTACTGCATCGTAAAGTTTACCGTCACTCAGACCGCATTTCATGAACGTGCCGGACCCCGACGTAACGTGATAGTTGCTGATGGCGTATCCATCCGCCGAAATCAGTACGCCCGAACCACCGCCCTGACCTTTCGGGTCCATCACGCATACGATGCTCGGGGAAATCCTGCGCAGAGTTTCGACCCGCGCTGCTTCGCGTTCAACAACTGTCTGTTGAGCAACGGTCGGAGCGGCCATGGCCGCAATCATGATTGTGACGAGCAGACATAGCCGACACAGCTCAGCCGCTCCGCGACTGAGATTCCGAAGTACCAATGCTCCAGAGCCAGTGCAACGACGACGGGCCAGATGGCACGCATATCCAGCGCGCACCGACCGATTCACGCAATTCACGGTTTATCCTTTGCAATCAACAGGCGCGCGTCCGCAATATCCAGCCAGTCGCACACGCTGCTGCCGTCTCCGAAATCGACAAGTATGGTCAGCGTGGAGACACCATCCAGAGCCAATCGCAAGGGCAGGGGATCGTCGGACGTCGCAATCAGTTTTTCGAAGAGCACGTTGTCGTCGCCCGTGATCTTCAACGCCACCGCGTGCGATCCGTTGAACGCCACTTCGTCATCGATACCGACGACGCAGTCCATCGCTGAAAATCGTTTTCCCAGATTCCACTGCATTTCGGAGCGAGAATGGATACACAACCCCCTGGAAAATTCACGACCACGCAATCGCAGTCGGGTTTGACGTTCGATCGTCATGTTTCGCTGGGGCCCGAACAACAGCTTCTGCTGTTCAGGCGCAATCAATCCGGCAAACAGGCTGTTCTCCGGATCGATGCCGTCGAAGCGTTCCACGCGTGCAGGCATTTCGGACAGAAATTGAATTCGTCCACTGCTCAGATCGATCTTCTGCAGTTGATTCAACGGAACGGACACCAACTTTCCCCAGCTGGATTCTGCCTTCAAGTGATCGCTTTCCAGAGTAATCGTGTTCGCGTTGAACACATCGCCCGCGACGCTGGTCAACTGAATTGTGGCATTCGGCCCGTTCGTTTCGGTCTTCGATCCTGCCGCACGACCGAACACAATTCCGTACACGCGCTCCGCTGGCACGGCAATCGTTTCACCATCCAGCAGAAACTCCACATTCTCCGAAGTCACGTTGCTCACGATCCCGGCCAGAAAATCGAGTCCCGAACCGTCACGCTTTGCCACAACGAGATTGTCTTTTTCTGAATCACGTTTCAGAAATGTGTTCCATTGTTGAGTGTACGAAGGATTATCTGCGGAAAGCCGCACGGCATGGATCGCATCGACTTTCGTATCAATGGCACCGAACAATAACGTCTGTGCCGTCAGAGACTTTGCTGTGCGCGCGACCGACGTGCCATGTAGCCGGCTTCCGTCGGAAAAAAACAGCATCTGTGATTCAGCCGCGAAAGCCGGAGTTGTCACAGGAAATTCGATCGCCATGACATCGTCGATCGGCAACCTGATCAACGCACCGTTTTCAGTGATCTCGACATCAGACACTGAAATAGCCGACAGCGCCCCGCTGTGCGTCTGCCCGTTCAGCATCGAGATTTTTGACTCGGTGGGCGCAAGCAGGATGGCGAGAAGCGTCAGAACGAACATTATCCACTCTCTCCTGTCGGTTACTTTTTCTGTTCGGCGATGCGACGAGTATAGCGACTGATGGCGTCAAGGAAATTCGGAGGAAACTGTTGCCGAATCAGTTCTCGTGCTTTGGTTTCCGCCTGCTTGTCGAGCATTCCCCAGTTTCCATTCTCAGTCAGATCTTTGCGATCGGCTTCTCCGTCAGCCGCCGATCCTTTGATCGCACTCTGAGCGGCTCCCTGCTGCCCGGGCTGATTCTGCTGCCCCGAGCCCTGTCCATCGCCTGCTTGTTGCTGCTTCTGTTTTTCTTTTTCCATTTCCTCCAGCAGCGTGTCCAGCGCTGCCACCACTTCATCTTCGCGTTTTTGAACGGGATCATCTGAGTTGCCAAGATCCAGACGACGCTGCACATCAGACATCAGTCTCGCGACCTGCGGTAGTCCCTCAGGCGCCACCTGGACGTCTTCTTTCATCATCTCAGCCACCGCCCGAAAACGAGATGGAACATCCAGCGTATGATTGAGCAGCAACGCAATATCATCACCCGCTTCCCGCGACTTTAACAATCGCAGCCGACAAACTGCCCGATAGAAAAACAGGCTGGCCGGATCAACGACGTTTTCCGGATTGATCGCTTCCAGCATCAGAATGGCTTCGTCATAAAAGCGATGCTGTGTCAACCAGCGCGCGTGATACAAAGTCACATGGTCCCGGAAGAATCCATCGGAACGAGCGCCTTCGTAATCCAGTGATCTGCGTGTTCCCGTCGAGCGACATGATTCGACAAGCTGCTGCACAGACTTGTCAGCGATCGCCAACGAATCAATCAAGCGGTCCAGCGTCTGTTCTGCGGTCAGCCCGCCAACCTGCTCGCGGTCAGACCAAAGATCCACCGCCTGCTTCGACGTTCTTTCATCCGTGCTGGAAAGTGTCAGCCAGTGCAGCAGTCGCTCTCTGATCTGATCGATCGGCATACGGCCAAACGCAGCAGATGCGACGGCTGAGTTTCTGCCGGCGGCATCGTCGGCCCGGGACGCGACGACTGCGGATTCGACCACAGTCGTGGCGAGGCCTGAAATTATCGCGAGGCTCGCGATTGCCAGAATCAGGGACTTCAAATATTCCATATTGGTTCTTCCTTATGCCGACCATGCCGCATGGAGTATAGCCATCTTCACACTGCCTGGAAATGCCGAAGGAAACGAAAACGCATTAACCGGTCTGAGGAAGATCCAGCAGATTCGCGAATCGTTCCAACACTACTGTTTTCAATTCACCGAACTCTGGCAGATCAAACCGTCCGTCATCCACCAGTTCCTGAGCCATACGGCGTGCCACCTGAAGAATGCTCAGATCCCTGACCGGGTCCGCATGCCGTAAGGGCATCGCGCCGCTTTGCCGCAATCCAAGTATATCGCCGGGGCCCCGGAGTTCTGCATCTTTTTCCGCCAGTTCAAATCCATCCGCAGATTTTTCCAATGCCGTCAGGCGTTCAAGGGCTTCCGCTGCATCTGTCGTTGACAGCAGAAAACAGTAGCCCTGGTAACTGCCGCGACAGATACGGCCTCGCAGCTGATGCAACTGAGCCAGTCCAAAACGGTCGGCCTGCAGGATAATCATCATGGTTGCGTTTGGTACATTGACGCCGACTTCAATCACCGTGGTTGAAACCAGCACATCGACGTCGTGATGGCGATACTGATCCATGACGTCGTGTCGCCGTTTGCGGTCCATACGTCCATGCAGCAATTCGACTCGCAGCCCCGACAGCTCCGTCCGCAGCAATTGCGTGAAGACGGTTTCCGCAGCCGCATCGTCATCTTCCGACTGACCTTCCACGCGGGGACAGACCACGTATGCCTGTCGTCCTTTTTCAATCTGCTGCCTGACGAAGTGCCACATCTTCGCCTGCTCCTCCGCCTGCATAATTTTTGCGGTCACGACTTTTTGACGACCCGGTGGCAGGTCACGAATCACGGACACGTCCAGATCACCGAACTGCGTCAGACACAAACTGCGTGGGATCGGTGTCGCCGTCATCACGAGCACATGCGGACTGACGTCGTTGCCAGTGAAGCTGGCGCGCTGGCGTACGCCGAATCGGTGCTGTTCGTCGATCACTGCCAGGGCCAGATTCTGGAACTTCACACTGTCCTGAATGACGGCCTGGGTCCCGATCACCAGCTGCGTTTTTCCCGAGCTGATTCCTTCCAGCAGTTCGCGCCGTTTTGCCGCTGGCAGGCCACCGATCAGCAGCCCTCGCTGGACGCGACTCTTTGCCAACAGTGCATCGAACGTCTCCCAGTGCTGCGTGGCAAGCACTTCCGTGGGTGCCATCAATACGGCCTGATAGCCTGCCGCGATTGTCGACAACATCGCATACACAGCCACGGCTGTCTTGCCAGCGCCAACGTCTGCCTGCAGCAGTCGATGCATGGGAACCGGTTGCTGCAGATCCTTCGTAATGTCGCGAATCGACTGATCCTGACCTCCGGTGAATCGAAACTCAAACAGGCGTCGAATGCGGGCATCCACTTTCGCGGACACTTCGATCGGGCGGGCCCTGAGCGTGCGATTCCAGATTCGTCGTCGCAGCGCGAGGCCCAGCTGAAATTCCAACAGATCGTCCAGCAGTATGCGGTATCGTCCGTCCTGCCACTGCTTCACAGAATCCGGCGTGTGCAGCCAGCGGAGGGCCGTGGGCAGATCGGGAAGCCGATGAGTTGTACGGAACGACTCCGGAACGGAGTCAGTAACTAGGTCAGCATAGTTCTCAACAGCTGAGCGCGTCATCCGCTGCATGGCATCCAGCTTGATGCCGTCTGTGAGAGGATAGCGTGGCAGGACGCCCGCTGCGGCTTCAAGGTCATCGTCAGGAGCAAGGATCGCGACACGAGGTCCGTTGAATTCCCAGCGACCGGCCTTTTTCTGTGGCTTGCCGCTGAAAACCAGATGTTCGTTGTCTCGATATTTTTTGAAAACCCACGGCTGATTGAACCAGAGGCCTCGCACAAAGTGCCCGTCGCAATCAATCATAATGCCCACGAGCGAACGACCACCCCCAAGCTGCCGGACATCTCGATCCACTACAAACCCGTGAACTGATTGTTCGATATCAGCTTCCAGCTTTGGCACCGTCCGCACGTCGCTGAAGTCATTGACGCCGGCTGGAATATGAAACAGCAGATCACGGGCCGTGCAGATTCCCAGATTTTTCAGCAGTTCCGCGCGCTGCGGTCCCACACCGCGCACGAATTGTACGGGAGTCGCCAGCCGTTCGGCCGAGGACTCCTGACGTACGATGGTATTGGCAGCCTCAGCATCCGACATGTCTGGTGGTCTCGCCCAGAATCAGGCAGTCAATCGTGGTATCAATCTGTGGGGACACTTTTAACGGCTGGAGGATATCTCGTCGGTGTCTGGATGAGAATCCAAAGCGACGGTTCGAAGGTCAGGGTACCTGAATTCACGGCGAACACGCTCAGCGGGCCTCAAAAAACCTGGTGTTTTGTCAAGCCAACGAATTGGGGTTGAATTTGTCTACCACAAAATCAAGCCTTGACGGAGCACTGGTTCGGTCTCCGACCTGCTCTTAGTTTTGTGACTCTTGTGAGTTTTTGTGGCCAGCACTATTCGTTCAGGTGCTGTGTGAGAGCCAGGAGTTTGCTGGCCACAAAGAGGCACAAAATTCACAAGTGGAACAATGGAATTATCTGATCGTTCAGGCGTCCGCTGCCGCACCGAGCAATTCCGCAGCTGAACGCAATTCCTGCGCGATCCGCGCTGCCAACGGCGGTGCATCAGATGCCATTTCACCCGGCATGACGGGCCATGTGTAGGTTTCGACTTCCAACTGCGGCGCGTATGTGAGCGCAGCAACTTTCCGTAGCGCGGCGGCAAGGTCGCCGCGTGTTGTGGCTAGCGCACCCAACGTCTCCGCGAAAATCGGCACATGGAAATGCACGCGCCAACTGGCGGCTTGCATGAACTCGTCGGCTGGCTGACGCTCAATGTCTTCCCGTGTCAGATCCAGTCGCGTTTCGATCCGCCCGTCGGGAAACAGAGCGTACGTCTGGTGGAGGTATCGTGATTCCACATATTTCAGAAGAGCTTGTCGTCCTGCCGAATTCTCCGACGGTTTCAGCAATTCCACTGCATTGGTGATGTGGACCTTGTTGAGCCGAATCCCTCGCCGGACAAATTGCTCGATCGATTCTGCAACATCTTCAAATTCAACCGCCTGATGGCAGACGTCAAAACAGACTCCGATGTATTCGCGAACCACCGGCTCACAGCCCAGCACCTCCGCTTGCGAAAACAATCGCTCAAACACAGGCAATGTCCATTCTGCCGTGCCGGACATTTCGCACATCGGTTCCGGTTCCAGTCCAAGTCTGATGCGGCGTCCGGTCGTTTCGAACAGTTGATGAAGGTATTTTGCCAGGCGAATCAAATGACTGAAACAGACGGCGTGGAAATCGGCACCATGCGAATTCATGCGACCGCCAAGCGGAACGGTCGATAGACTTCCTTCGCCGCCTTCCGGCAAAAGTTGCCCCAGAATCGCAGCACTTTGTTCGGTGTAGCTGATTCGCGCAGACGAAGCCCAGTCGGGCAGATAGACCTGTTCCTTGACTCTTTCGCTGTGAAAGTCCCCGAAAGGAAATGTATTCAGCGTGTAACAGCACAAGTCATGCTGCCACAACACCTGAGCCAACTGCTCCATCTGGTCAGAGTTCTCCGTCAGTTCACGCACGACGCTGGCAGACAACCACAGTCCCGCCGCCATTGGAAAATCCAACTGCCGCTGCACCTCGGCCGAGTAAGTTGTCAGTCCGTCAATGACCTCTGCAACCGTTCGTCCCGGATGAACATTAGTGCAATAGCTGAGTGGCAGACGGGAAAGTGTCATAGAGAATGGAACCGATCATGGAAGCCGAGTGTCAGGAACAAATCATAAAAAATCAGCATGGCCGTGCATGCCAGCCTCAGACTCTGAACTCGCGCTGGATCCGCTCCCGGATTTCATCGCGGACCCGCCGAAATTCCGCCATCTGATCTTCATCCGAACCAGCCGCATGGAACGGATCATCAAACGGCCACCGCCATCGTTCTACGTTTGCCGGAAACACCGGGCAGTTTTCATCAGCCGTGGAACAGACACCAATGACAACGTCGGGCGGCGTTCCCTGCGGTGGCAGGAAATCACGAATCGACTTGCTGACCTGACTGGAAATATCAACTCCACATTCTGCCATGACTTTCACAGCACGCGGATGCACGTAACCCGCAGGTTTCGCACCCGCCGACAACGATTCAAAGCGTTCGCCGTACAGATGCCTCAGAAAACCTTCCGCCATCTGGCTGCGACAGGAATTCCCCGTGCACAGAAAAAGTATGCGTGGACGAGCCGTCATAAGCCAGGTACCGTTCTATCGTCACGAGACACAGAATCATTTCAGCGGCGAATGATATGGCATGAGAGCTACGTGCGCCAAACGTGTCGCACATCGCACGATGGACATTCACGTCAGGTGGTAGTCAAACGCACATGACCATTTATTAACGGTTGTTCGCGAGGAACAGGGTTTGCGGACGCATTCAGAAATCGCACCCGATTCAGAATGACACGCTCCGAACGATCTTCAGGCGGCGTCAGAGCGATTCGACTTATTGAATGCTTGCAGTTCGTCCCGCAGCGCACCGCTCAGGGTTTCTTCTAAGCGCTGCAGGATGTCGGCAACCAGAGCTCCGTCCATGATCCGATGATCGTAGGCCAGCGTGACTCGTGCCATTCCATTTTCGTCCAGAGGACCAAAGGTCAGACAGCCGGTATGGATCGAAGGAGGCAACTGGATCTCTGCCCCGCGACCAGCCAGCGTTGACAGAAAAAACGTCCCCAGACGCTTCGCACGGGAAGCCGTCGCCACATTCAGATTCCACCACCAGATCATCCGGCGAAACACGGTAGGCAATTTTGCAAGCTGAAGCTGCTTACGAAACACATCGCGCACCTCGCGGTCGCGAAATCGATCGATTGTCCGCTGCAACTCCGACAGTGACTTCAGTTCCGGCTCGGCAATCTGTCCCCAGAACAACCACGGCTCGCCATTCATTTCCCGCTGCACCGTTAATGTCGCCACGCTGGAGGGATGCTGATACAAGTGAGCCCATGGCCAGCGGTACCACGTCTGCCGCAGTTCAGGCACCTGTTGAGCAACAATTGCATACGCTTTCAGAAAAAGTGCTGGCCAGGAAATTCGTTCCGCACACGCACTCCGCGTCTCTGAGACCGGCGCCAGGTTCATTCGTCGATCATGGGCGCAGAGCGGAACGCCGCGATGAAAATACAACAGATCCCAGCTCAACCGCCGACTGACAGGAACCCTGATCCTCCGTCCATTCCGCATATCCGTCATCCAATGACACTCCAGTTTCCGTCGCCAGAATGATCTTACTTTCTACCAACTCCGCCGTGACTTCCGCAATGCACTTTACAGTCAACATCAATCGATCGGAAGATCGACTCTGATCAGAGCTCCTCAACAGAGGGTCGCGTTGGGAGAGTACTCGCAGCCTGCAAAGCCCGGACGATTCTGCAGAAAACGGCATAGACTTCTCCGCAGTGTCCACGAACAGCGGTGGCAGCGGAACTCCATCCGGAGTCACGCCGGAAAACTGAAAGGACCATGTGCATTGGCGTGTCAGGCCGTAGCATAGATCGCTTGCTCACTCAGGACACGCCCACCTGAGTAAGTTGGCATGCAGTCGTCGCGGGCTCAGGACGTGATCGCTCCGAGCCCAGCAAATCCGTGACTGTAGTCGGTTTGACTGCGCCGCTTGATGGCGTCCGTCCCACATAACGAATCAATTTGATATCGAGTCATTTGGGTGGCGCGAAGCAGGTTGATGCAGACAGCTTGAGAGGCGGTAGCGTCCATCAAGGTTAGCACTTGTTAATTGAAGTTAATATCCGCCAAGAGGTCTTTGCAGGATCTCTGATAGTTTCCTGGTTATACTCTGCTGGCTGGAAACTCATATGCAAACTCTTGTTGATGCTGTTGAACAAAACTGGACGGAGCTTTTCCTCCTTCATCGAAGATCGAAGACTGTCTGAGGTTTCCATGAACGATGTGACTCAAATTCTGCACCGCCTCGGAGAAGATGATCCCGAGGCAATTCGGCAACTCTTCACCGCAGTGTACGGGGAATTGCGAAAACTGGCCGCGCAGTATCTTCAGTCGGAACAACCGGGCCAGACGCTGCAGGCGACCGGGATCGTCCATGAAGCATGGCTCAGGCTTATGGCTCCTGTGTCTGAGGATGTCGCATGTGAATTGGCAGCAGACTTTGTGGCCGGCGAAGAAAGTGGTCGGAGGTGGAAATGTCGAAGTCACTTCTTTGCGGCAGCAGCGGAAGCCATGCGGCGAATTCTGGTCGATAATGCTCGCCGCAAGAATCGGCTGAAACGAGGTGGCGATCTGCAACGGACCACACTGGATCTGGATCTCCTTGCAGAACCGCAATGCGACGAAATGCTCGAAGCCCTTGATGAGGCTCTGCAGAAGTTCCAGGCCATAGACGCGACCGCCTGCGAACTCGTCAAACTGCGATTCTTCGCAGGACTGTCACAGCTCGATGCCAGCAAAGTGCTGAACATCGCTCCTCGTACCGCTGATCGGCTCTGGGCCTGGGCCAAGGCCTGGTTGCTGAGAGAAATCCAGTAGCCGGAATCGTAAGATCTCGGACTGAGCGAGCTGGCCAGCATCCGAATTCTCACGAATCCGGCTACGAAACCGGGATTTTCGAAAATCCTTTCAAAATGTTGGCGCAACTCGTGACCAGACAGCGCCATGTATTCGGGAGCCTCAAGCATTGACCGAAGACCGGCGTTGGCCAGAATGGCACGATTCAGCAAACAGACAACAACCAGAATGGCCGAAACATGACCGAACGCACGATTTTCCTGACGGCCATTGACATTGCGGATCCGGCCAAACGAGCAGCCTACCTCAACCGGGCCTGCGGCGGCGACGCCGATCTGCGAGCCCAGGTCGAAGCGTTGCTCAGTTCGCATCAGCAATCCAGCCAGTTTCTGGAAACGCCTGCCGCGGCAGCGAGCTCCGCCGTCGAAATGACGCTCGTCGGACACAGTACCGACGACGAGGACGACGGTCCCAAATCCGCCGCGCTCACAGGGGAAGCCGAAGTGAAGCGATATCTGCAGCCGGCGACTCGGCCAGGCTGGCTCGGCCGGCTGGCCCATTATGAAGTCGAGCAGATCCTTGGCCGAGGTGCGTTTGGCATCGTCGTTAAGGCCTTCGATGAAAAACTGCATCGAGTCGTCGCCATCAAATTGATGAACCCGGACCTGGCCGCCACCTCAGCACCCCGAAAACGATTCCTGCGAGAAGCCCGGACCGCCGCCGCCGTGCGGCATGAGAACATCGTCGGCATTTTCGAGGTCGAAGAAGAACCGCTGCCGTATCTGGTCATGGAATACATCCCCGGAATCACACTGCAACAGCGGCTGGACGAGGACGGACCACTGGACCTGCCGGAGATCCTGAAAATCGGCCAGCAGGTGGCGGCCGGCATGGCGGCTGCTCATGCGGCCAATCTCATTCATCGCGACATCAAGCCATCGAACATACTGTTGGAAGGCGGCATTGAGAACCGAGCCAAAATTTCCGACTTTGGCCTCGCCCGCGCCGTCGATGACGCCAGCATGACATCCAGCGGCCTGATTGCCGGCACGCCGATGTACATGGCCCCGGAGCAGGCTCGGGGAGAAGTGCTGGATCATCGCGCCGACCTGTTCAGCCTGGGCAGCGTGCTGTACCAGATGACCAGCGGCCGACCTCCGTTTCGAGCGTCCAACACCGTCGCCGTCTTGAAGCGCGTCTGCGAAGACACGCCACGCTCGATTCAGGACGTGATCGCCGGAACCCCGGACTGGCTCTGTACGATCATCAATCGACTACTGGAAAAGAAGCCAGCCGATCGTTTTCAGACGGCGAAAGAAGTCTCCGACCTGTTCGCAAGATGCCAGTCCGAACTGCAAATTAACGGCAAAGTGACGTGCGTCCAAAGTCGCCATCTCGCTCCGCGAGATGAGCCTTCAGCAGCGGCCACTCCATCCCTCAGCCGCCCATCGCCCAATCAAACACCGTCGCAAAGTGCGGCCGTTCAGCCGAGCGCCGCCCCAAAAGGCTCTTCTCGGCGGAGCGAGACGGCTACATTGAAACGCACCTTGCTCCTTGTCGCCGGATTCATCGCCATTGCCGCCATCATCACAGTTCTCATCATCAATCGCGGCAAGAACAACAACGCCGAACTGGCGAGCGCAGACCCTCAGCCCTCCGAGCCCACATCAAAAATCGGCAATCA
>CAZFDW010000030.1:0-26458 GCA_964517865.1 uncultured Chitinophaga sp. | reverse complement strand
GGTGTCCATCTGTGGTTTAAACTGTCATTCTCGAAGTGTCGTGAACGGTTACAAAAATACAGACCACGACTGTAGGTCTTCCTGCGACTCATCTTTCTGCCATCAATTTTTCTGCTGCATGTGTTCCTGCGGGAATGACAACCATGAACCAGCATACAAAGTCAACTTCACTTGTAAGTCAATTCCTGCCTGAACTCTCAGAAACGGCGTCGGGGTTGAATTCTGGCGGCTCCGGGGGCCATTCGGGCGGATACTGAAATGGGCGGCTCAGCCGCAGGTCGATCTCGAATGACTTGCCGTCGCGTTCGATCCTGAGGTGAATCGTCTCGCCCGCTTTCGCGAGCGTCTCTTGAATTTCGTGTCGCCACAATGTCGCAGGTTCACGCCCTGCAAAGTTGAGGATGCGATCTCCTTCTTTGAACCCGGCCTTTTCTGCAGGAGAATCCGGAACGATGCGGCGAACCACAAGGCGGTCAGATTCCCGAAACACAACTCGCAGCCCGCTTGCGTCCAGCGGCATTTGATCTCTTGCGATTTCGAGTGGCACGAATGATGCCCGACTATTCGGAAAATCGAGCGTCATGTCAAAATACTGCAGCAGGCCAAGCCCAATCGCTTCGACGTGCGATGCCACGACGGGAACGTTGTGGAATCGAACTCCGGCAAAATCCACGTGACGCAGGGCGTATCGCTTAACAGTGATCACACCGTCTGGAGTCAAGACCGGCAGCTCTTCAAGGAATGCAACATGCTTTGCGCGGAGGAGTTGCTCGATCCGATTTGAGTTCAACGAAAGCCAACCGTCGTTTCCAGTGTCCACAATTACTGATCGCATCCCAAGAAGCGGCAGCGCAACAGCGACGACAGGACATTGGGGAAAAATCCATTCGATTTTCGTCGCCCGCAATTCATCGCCCGGAAATACTGTTGTCGGTCTCAAAATCGCATGACGAAGGTTAATCTGCAAACTCTGGGAACTTATGCACGCCATTCCAATCAATGCGTCCTTCGGTACTCCCGACGCTTCCTCGAACGATGATTGATCACGAAGGTGAACGGATACAAGCCGACGCTCGTGGCCAAACACGCGAATCGGAAAATCGTGGTACTTCGTCACCACCGTATTGCTGCCAAAACGCAAGACGGGGTTTCTGGACGTCCTCAAGCCCGCAACTCTCGTGTCGTTATCAACATCAACTGAATGCACACAAAGAGAGGTCGTTCCCGTGTCTAATTCGCCTAAGATCTGCGTTCCGGCCAATTCCACGGGCAGCACCAATTGACCAGAATGCTGCATCAGGACTTTGCAGGCTAATTCAGCCTCAACCTGGGCGCAAACTTTCTCACCGAAATTGTGGACCAACAGAGCAACAACTGTGATACAGACCAGACAGACAGATCTGATTGACATTCGACGCATACCCCCTGTCTCAACCGTGACTCAATCCCTGGCCGTCAACTGTAGATCCTGGAACGAACGGCCCGTTCCTGTTGATTGGCAGTATCCGACTCCTGCCGATTGCCTGAATCAGGAGTTGTTCGCAAAGCTGGCCGATCCCGATTCCACGGGCACTCACAGACATCGGGACGAGGCTGTGGGCCGTCATACCGGGGATCGTATTGATTTCCAGTATCCAGGCCTGCCCTTCTGAATCGACGCGAAGATCCGTGCGACTGATTCCGGTGACTCCGCAGGCTTTACACCCGGCCAGGACAATTCCGTTGAGATTGGCGGGGAGATTTTTGGGAGCGATGTCGTAGCGGGTTGTTTCGTCCGTGTATTTGGCGGAGTAATCGTACCAGCGGGCGGACGGCAGAATTTCAACGACCGGAAACACTTCGCCATTGATGACTGGAACGGTGACTTCGCGGCCTTCAATGTATTTTTCGATGAGGAATATCTCTCCCCAGCGCGCAGCTTCAGAAGCGGCGGCTTTGATTTCCCGTTCCGAATCGACAATTGAGATTCCTACGCTTGATCCCTGAGCTGCCGGCTTGACGACCTGCGGATAGCCGATCTGACGTGACACATTAATGATCAATTCACTGGACGCATTGCGGGGCAGAGCCAGGCCAGGAGCGACGGGCAGTCCGGCATTCGCCAGGACTTCACGAGTCGCAACTTTGTCAAACGTCAGCGCCGATGCTTCCGCAGAACTTCCAGGCCACGGTATTCCGAGTCGGTCCAGTTCTCGCTGCAGTGTCCCGTCTTCACCGCCGGTACCATGCAGCATGGGAAGTATCACATCAGTGCTGCGGGGAATCTCATGCAGGGCCAGGATCGCCGGATCAAATCGCAGCACCCGATGCCCACGCTGTTTCAATGCCGCCGCAACGCAGGCACCGCTCGCCAGACTGACTTCTCGCTCTGCCGAGACACCACCGGCCAGAACAACGATGCGCAAGGGGCCACATTGAGGAATAGTTGGTGACATTGCAATACCTCCCTGTTTTCCGGTGACGAACATCCCGCGCCACTTCGAATCAAACCATCGACTTGCCTACCAAACCTTAATTTCCAGTTCCAGATCGACAGCAAACTTTTCGGCGACGGCTTTTTGAATTCTGCTGATCAATTGTTCGACATCGTTACTGATGGCACCGGATTCAGTCACGATAAAGTTTGCGTGCCGTTCACTGATCCGGGCCGTACCGACGGACAAGCCCTTGAGTCCGCACTGTTCAATCAGCGACCCGGCACTCAGCCCGCGCGGGTTGCGAAAGATACAACCTGCTGACTGATCGGCAAGCGGTTGCGTGGATCGCTTCAAAATCCAGTTTTTGCGCATTCGCCGGGTTAACTCCTCAGAATCGTCGCGCGTGAGTTCCAGCGTGGCCGACAGAACCAGCAAATCCTGAATGCTGCTGCGACGGTATGAAAACGATAACTCATCACCATGTCGCACGGCGATTTCGTTTTCCTGAGTCAGGACTCGGACGCTCGTGATCAACTGACCGATATCACCTGACCGTCCGCCACTGTTACCAACTACGGCACCGGCGATCGTGCCGGGAATTCCGGCAAGATACTCGATGCCTCCAAGACCTGCGCGAACGGCTTCCGCAACGACATGTGACAGCAATGTTCCACCACCAGCGGTCAGCGATGTGCCTTCGATCCGGACTTCACCCAGAAGCGGCTCGACAACCCGAACGACAACACCCTGCACGCCCGCTTCGCGTACGAGCAGATTGGATCCACTTCCAAGGATATGGATCGGCAGTTTTTGTTGGCGACAGGTCGAAATGACCTCCAGCAATTCTGCTTCTGTACGCGGTGTCACAAAGTACTGCGCAGGGCCACCCATCCGCAGCCATGTGTGTTGGCTGAGCGGTTCGTCACGCCGCAGAATTTCGCTGAAGTCTTCGATGGATTTCGTCATGAATCTGATATGTCCTGCCTGCTCCCATTGTGATAACAACGTCGCCTGGTCGCCCGGAATGGTCTAATCTTCCCCGAACCTGGTCAAGATTCGTCATCAGGAAAGCTCTGCCTCCCGATTCAGAGATACTTCGGACCAGTGTTCCCGAAACGCGGCTGCAGTGAGCGATTGAAGCCGTTTCTCGCGCGGGAAGTACAGGAAGGATAAGGCATTCGTCGGCAAGTGAAAGGGCAGACCGGAAATCTTCGAAGAGTGCCGATACACGCGACAACTGATGAGGCTCAAAAACAGCGATCAGACGGCGGTTCTGGAAGACAGTGCGTGCGGTTTCGAGAGTCGCGCGGATTGCGGTCGGATGATGAGCATAGTCGTCGATCCAGTCGATACCGAATAACTGCCCGCGATGTTCGAATCGCCGTTGAATTCCGGAGAATGCCGCAATGCCATGGATGGCTGTATCCACAGAGACACCGGTCGCAACGGCCGCCGCAATCGCAGCAAGAGCGTTCTGTTGATTGTGAAGTCCGGCGACCTGAAGCTGCACCAGCCCGACATCATGCGTTTGGTTGCGGAGCCGAAACGACTGCCGCTGACTGTTGCCGGGAATTCCGGCCGATCCTGATTCACAGGGCACGGCATTCCAGTCCGCATCGCCATGCAACGAAAATGAAATCGTCCGTCGTCCGCAGGTGGCTGCGATCGCTGCAGAACGCAGGCAGTCGTGGTTGAAAACCAATGTACCATCGGGCGGAAGTCGCGAGACAAAATCGCTGAAGGCCTGATCACAGTCGGCCTGTGATGAAAAACAATCGAAGTGATCCGGTTCGATTCCGGTCAGGACAACTGTTTTTGGCGACAGACGCAGGAACGACTGTCGGTATTCGCAACTTTCGACGACCGCCACCGCACCAGAAGAAAGAATTCCGGAGCGACGTTGATTTCTCATCACGCCACCAAGATACGCCGACGGACGACAGCCCGCTTGCTGCAGGATACACCAGGTCATTCCGCTGGTGGTCGTTTTGCCATGTGTCCCGGCTACGCAGGTCTGATTGCGGGATTCAAGTAACAGGCTCAGCGCCTGCGGAAGAGACATAGGATTCAAACCAAGCGATCGGCAGCGCTGCAGCAACGGGCAGGACTCCAGTACTGCCATTGAATACACGACGTACCCAGGCGCATTTGCGAGAATCTGTTCTGTGTCATCCGGATGAAACAGTCGAATGGGATGAGGATTGGTCCATGACGGCGGACCACACTCACCGGTTGTCAGTTCGTGATCAGTGCCTACGACAGATTCGTCAGCGTCGAGCAGCATCTCGGCCAAAGCCCGCATCCCGGCACCCAATGCTCCAATCAGAAGCCAGGGACTTTTTCTGTGCGAGGCCTGACCACTGATCAATAGTCCATTATTTCCCTTGGGCATGTCTTTATTCACAGCGGCCATCCTGGCAATCATTCTGGGTGTCATTTTTGTGACTTGCCTCTTAAACAAGTCGGAAAGGTACTGCTTCCGTGCGTTTTTTGACAGAGCGAGACGCGCGGAAAAGGGGCGAAACGAGGGGCAACACAGAAACCGAGTGGCCTGAACTTCATCATTTGCTGATTTTGCAGGGTCTGACGCGGGAGCGAAGTGACAATCGTGCTGAAAAATGTATTCTTTAACGATCAATCGATATTGCATCTTTGCGAATCGACATAATCCATTAACTTTCATTTCCTTAAATTCGTTACCCGAAAAATGAGCGGCCCTGTATTTGAAAATGATAAAGAATCCGGACCAGCCCCTGACGCTGTTTCCTCGGAACGCGCTGCGTACCTTGCCGAACGGGTTTACCTCGTCGATGATGATCTCGCCGTGCTCAAAGTCATCGATACGATGCTCCGTCTATCCGGGTACGAAGTTCGAGCTTACAGTTCTCCGTCAGAGTTTCTTGAAGATTCTGAACAGTTGCCGTCCGGAGTCGTCGTGACGGATCAGGTGATGAATCAGGTTCAGGGTATTGAGGTTCAGCGTCGTCTGTCGGCTCGCCCCAATCACTTCAAGGTAATTCTCATCACGGCATTTTCGACGACCAGTCTGGCCGTGGCAGCCATGAAAAATGGTGCAGTGACCGTCCTTGACAAACCGTTTGACCGCGCAGAATTGCTCGCCGCCGTAAAAGAGGCGTTTCGTCAATTGAAACACTCGGATTCGTTCGACGAAGTTTTGCCGCCCGTTCTTGCCCCGGGAGAATCATATCTGGATCGACTGTCACTCCGGGAGCGCGATGTCATCATGCTGATCTACAAAGGATGTACGAACAAGTCGGCCGGAATTCAACTGGGGATCAGCTTCAAAACGGTGGAAAAACATCGAAGCAGCGCGATGAAGAAGCTGGAGGTTTCATCAATGGCCAGTCTTGTCCGCCTGCTGGATCGGGATCTGGGACGTCAATGAGCGATCTGGTCGAGGTTTTGCAGGAAGTTTGCTTTCCAGGCAGGAATGGTTTTCCCTTCGTCCGACAAGTGGTAGTCTGGTAAGCCGACAGAGCCTGAATTTATCATGGCGAACTGTGTACGCTCGCCCGAGGCAACAGGCCATGTTGTCTCATTCCGGCGAACATGATTCATGGGATTCGGTTTGGCAGAGCCACAAAGATGCAGGTTCCGGTCGCAGCTCAAAACTTTCTGGAATTGCTCGAAAAGAGCGAGCTGCTCACACGATCGCAGATTAATAAAGTGCGCGACAGACTCAAGATTCCAGACACAGCGACGGCTGCTGAGACAGCAAAGTTACTGGTTCGAGGACATGTGCTGACGCCTTTCCAGGCGGAGCGCCTGCTTGAAGGACGTTATCGAGGACTGGTGATTGACGGCTATCGTATTCGCGAAGTGCTGGGCTTTGGGGGAATGGGCTGTGTTTTTATCGCCGAAGATCCCAAAGAGGATCGCAAAGTCGCGATCAAGGTTTTGTCTTCGGAGCATGCCCTGGATGCCGGAATGCTGGCCAGAATGAAACTGGAAGCGATCGCTGGAATCCGACTCAAGCATCCGAACATCATTCGCACATATCGCATGGACACAACCGGTGCTGTCCATTTTCTGGTGATGGAGCTTTTTCGTGGCATCAGTCTGCATGAACTTGTCGCTCTGTACGGAGCCATCAACTGGCAAATGGTCTGCGACATCGCGTTGCAGGCAGCGGAAGCACTGAAGGCCGCACATGCGGTGGGGATTATTCATCGCGACATCAAGCCCGCAAACTTTCTGATCGATCACGACGGTGTGACGCGAATTCTGGACTTCGGCCTGGCGATGATGAACGACGTTCCGGACGAAGAGTTTTCATTATCGATGGTATTTGGCCACGACTGCCTGGGAACACCTGACTATATTGCGCCTGAACAATCACTGGACAGTCGCCGTGTCGATGCACGAGCTGACATTTACAGTCTTGGTGCAACCCTGTACGTAGCACTGACCGCGCATGTACCGTTTCCGGAAAAATCCAACAAAGCGAAACTCGAAGCGCATCGATCGAAACGACCGAAGAACGTTTGCCAGGTTCGCCCGGAGATCCCCGCAGAAATCGGGGCCATCATTGCGAAGATGATGGAAAAAGATCCGGCAAAGCGTTATCAGTCAGCAGACGAACTTGCGGCTGCTGTCAGGCCGCACGCACAGCGCAGGAAGGTCCAGTTTGATTTTCGCGAATTGGTGACATTGAGGGCAAAACAGGCCAAGGCGAAAGTCGAACTGTCAGGGAAAAAATCGACGGGGCAACGATCATCCATCACCTCGGCGTCGGGCTGGCTCAAAGAAGGTAGTCATCAGTTTGCAGATGGCACAAGTGGCTTCAGCCAGTCGGAAACCCCTGCCATTCGGCAGCCGGAACCTGACCGGATCCGATCTGAATCCGTGCGTTCGGCGACACCGGCGCATTCGCGGCCGACCGCATTCAAGGGCTCGGCACCGGCGGGCTGGCGACTTCAGATTCTGGGCACTCGGCGCCAGGCTGCACTGATGAAGGCCCGAACGTCGATCGGTTCTGGACACGGTGCCGACGTCCTGTTGCTGCGTGAAGACGGCGTGGACAGCATTCAATGCTGGCTGGAATATGACGGAAAACACTGGACTCTGCATCAGGAATCAAAAACACTCCCCACGTACGTGAACGGAAAAGTGGAAGCACTGTGCCGCCTGAATCATGGTTCACGAATCACGTTTCGCGCAAGAATGGGTGTGCAACTTGTCAGCCTTCAGCAAGCGGCAAAAAATCGAAAGCGACTCATCTCGTTAGTGATCGGACTGATTGTGCTCCTGTCCGTCGGCGGAATTGCCTGGTTGGTGCTGAGCCTGTTTCAAATCAGCTGAACGTCGCGTATCGGCTGCCGTGTCTGCGTCGCGTTATTCCAGTTTCAATGGACGCTGCATGAGTTCAACCGTTGCTTCGCGCGGGCATTTCGTTTCAAAAAGCACGCGATAAACCTGTTCGGCGATCGGCATGCTGATGCCGCGTTGACGCGAAAGATGATAAACGCTTCGCGCCGTAAAGACACCTTCTGCGACAGCCGTCATGGATTCCAGAATCTCCTGGAGCGGCAGTCCGCGTCCCAGAGCTTCGCCAACGAAGCGATTGCGACTGTGCTGGCTGTTGCATGTCGTTACAAGATCTCCCAGACCGGCAAGGCCAAAAAACGTTTCGCTGTTCGCCTCCAGAGCGGTCCCGAAGCGAACCATTTCCGCCAGTCCTCGTGTCAGCAATGCCGCCTTGGCGTTGTCGCCGAATTTCAATCCGTCACAGATTCCGGCGGCAATCGCGATAACATTCTTCAAAGCACCCGCCAGTTCAACGCCTCGCTGATCGGCATTGGAATACACGCGCAGTGTTTCCATCGACAACAGTGACTGAATGCGTTCTGCTGCGTTGAGCGATTCGCAGGCCGCCACAATGCTCGCGGGTTTTTTTGCTGTGATTTCTTCGGCGTGACACGGCCCTCCCAGCACAACGACCGGACGTTGACCGACAATCTGCTGGATCATTTGACTCGGCCGGAGCAGCGTGTCGTTTTCGATTCCCTTCACAGCGCTCACCAATAACGCCTGATCGGGAATCAGTGATGCCAGTTGCTGCATGGCTTCTCGGAGACCACGTGTCGGAACGCAAACCAGCACGACAGACGCTTGCCGCAGTGCAAACGCCGCATCTGCTGTCACGACAATGGGGGCTGGCAGTTTAACGTGCGGCAACAGGCGACTGTTTTCACGCGTTTCCTGAATGTGTCGTGCAAACGTTTCATTCCTCGCCCACAGGCGCACCGAAACGTCCGGATTCTGCGCAGCAACCCACGCACAGGCCGTTCCCATGGCTCCTGCACCCAGCACACTGATAACAGTCATGATGATCCCACTGCGAATGACGAAAACAGCCCAAGTCTGACGAAGTGTATTTCAACGGCGTGTGGCGTGAACGCAACTGACTCGCAAGGGAAAACCACGAAACGCGGTAATCCGAGTATTCGACACATCCGGTGAAATCGCGCATGCATGCTTATCGCTGCGCTCGAATCCCATTGACAGAATTGAAAGTCGTTTGCGACCTGCGGAAACTCAACCAATGGTTGCACAGCATTGAGATCAGTGAAACTGCTTTCTGACATGCGCCACAGAGTCAAAGGTCAACCAAATCATGAACCAGCAATCTGTCATCGAACAACCGGGATCTGTCTTTGTGGAACGTCGTCAGCGTGACGTCGGCACGACCCCCATCGTAGCTGAACGCCGTCAGTTTCGTGATGGAGACCGATCTGCTCGCCCGGAAGTCGCTGAATTCGCAAATGCCGTGGACGACTACAAGATCGCCCGTCACCGCCGCTTCATTACGTTTGAAGAACTGTTCGACGTTATGGCGTCACTGGGCTATCACAAATAGCCTGTTTGTTACAACCGGTTTTCTTCCACGATCGCTAATGTTTCTTTCTTTGAACATGCCTCAGTAATCGTTTTATTTCCCCCTGTCTGCCCTTTGTGGGGAATAGTCCACTGCCGGAACAAGGAAGCATTGTGGTGATCTGCAGGACTGAATCCGAGAACTGTATTTTTCAGTTCTGAATGCATCCGGCGAAAGCTGTTGTGGCACCGACTGACTGCAGTCATGCGGCAATGGATCTCGTTTCGTCCCCCCCCCCATAACATAAAGAGGGTGCATTGCTATGTCGGATTATTCTTCCGATCTTCTCGTCACTGACCGACGCAGAACAGGTCGCAGACGACTGACTTCAAACCGCAAGCCTGCGGTCACTGAAGAAAAAGTCACGAAAATAACAACCGCAGGAGCCGTGAAGCCCGAGGCGGAGACTGTCCAGACAGCGACGGAACTGACAATCGAAGAGCGTCGCGAAATCATTGACCGTCGCCGCCTGGATCGCCGTCGGCAGATTGATCCGACGACTTGCGAGCGTGATTATTCAGACAACGAGATTGAATTCATGCGTTCAATGGACGACTACAAACGCAAAAGCGGCCGACCATTTCCTACATGGAGCGAAGTTCTGGAAGTGCTGATGAGCCTTGGATACCGCAAAGTGGCGGATCCTTCCACAATGGAGTGGCGCACCTTCGGAGACCAGATGGGGTCGCTTTGATGAGACTGTCCTGAACAACTGCGAACCGCACTTCAGCCGGCAAAGCGCTGCCGGAGTGCGGTTCGCCGCTTTTTACGGTTATCAGGAAAACAGGCAACTCTCCGCGACGTGATCAGCGCAGGCGGCCGAATGTCATGATCGTGATATCGTCGTTCTGTTCACGCCCATTGGCATGAATGCGCACATCCGCCAGCAAGGCTCGTCCCAGCACTTCAGGATCGGGCGAACCGGCCGCCACAAAGTCGCGAACGCGCTCCTTTGTATACAGATTGCCGTCAGGATCCATGGCTTCATCAACACCATCTGTGATCAGCACAAACATTTCGCCGACCGCAATATCACGTTCAACAACTTCGTACTGATACCCGTCCACGATCCCGACCGGAAGACCGATCGTCTCCAGACTGAATTCCTCGACTTCGCCATCGGCCTTGCGAATCAACGGTGACATGTGTCCGGCATTCGCAATCGTCATGCGGTTCGTTTCCAGATCGATCACACCCAGGATATACGTCACAAACCGTCCCTCAACCATGCTGTGGCACATGTGAGAATTGATACGCTGGATGGCGATCTGCACGTCATCAGTGAAACTCATCGTGTTCTGCACGACGCTCGCAATGCGTGACATGATCAATGCGCCGGGCACGCCTTTGCCGGCGACGTCGCCAAACGAAATGCAGACCTTCCGTGAACCAATCATAAAGCAGTCAAAATAATCGCCACCGACAGCCTGAGCCGCATCGTAGGACGCGAAGAAGCGATAGCCTTCGACGTCCGGCATCTTTTCCGGCAGCAGGGCCTTCTGGACACCGCTTGCAATTTTCATTTCCTTGTCCTGCTTCTGCTTTTCGTCATGACTCCGCAACAGGCGGACATTTTCGTACGAATGAGCCGACTGGTTAGCCACGGCCAACAGCAACTCCAGATCTTCTTCCGTGAATCGTTTCATCGGGTTCTGTGTATCAAGACTGATGACACCAAAGACTTCGCCGTCCATATCAAGCATCGGGACGAGCATCATGGAATGGATCGTCAGACTGGAAATCGATTCACTTGCGCTGAATCGTGAGTCGCTCGCAGCATCTGCCGACAGAATACCAGCTTTATCGTTGATCACACGCTCCAGGACCGTGCGACTCAGACGAACAGATTCATCAATGCCCTCTGTACGCTGTTTCTGAGCAATCGGAATAAATTTCTTAGAGACCGGATCTTTCATCAGTATCGCGCCGCGATCGGCCTGAGGGAAGATTTCGAACAGAGTGTCCAGGATTTTCGGAGCAATGCTGCTCACTTCAATGAGCCCGGCAAGGCTCTGATTGATCTTCAGAATTCCACGTAGCTTTTCCTCAGGGCGGACTTCAAACACGCCGAAGCCACGTGCTGCCGCGCTACCCATAATCGTTGATGATGCGCCGTCGTTGAGATCGACACCCTCGGTTATTCCGGATTCGATTGAACTGTCGTCTTTTTCATCTTCGTAACGGAACTTGATCGGCCCCAGCTTGATGCGGTCATTATGACGCAACGGCAGCGGTTTGTTTTTTTCAAGCTGTCGACCGTTCAGAAACGAGCCGTTGCCACTGCTCAGATCTTCCAGCAGGATCCTGTTATTGACGTTGACCAACTGTGCGTGGAATCGAGACACCATGTTCGAATCCACCTGCACATCACAATCGGGATGACGTCCTATCCTCGCCGGGAAATTGGCCAATTCGTAGGGAAACGACTGGCCATCTTTCAAAAGTACAATGCGCGCCATGAAATCCAGATCCTGTTCTTTTCCTGGAAGCACTCGCGGGGAAATCTTTCACCGCCAGTCATCGGAGGTCAGTCACACTTCCCGAAGATCGCTTCGACATTTCCTCGCAGCACAGTTTTCCCTAAAGAAACCGCTTTCGCAACACTCCAACGACGTCCAACCACGAAATCTTCCGCTAAAACCTTCGCCAGAATCCGGCGATACATCGCGAATTTCGGCAAAGCAAACTCCAGCTTGTACATGTCACTATAGTAACCAATCTGCTTCGTCTGCGGAACCGCCTGCAATCGCCCACGTGTATCCCGTTCAATGTATACGGGAATGTTCGAATACCACCAGTGTCCACAGGTCACCACATTGGGGAAAATCCACGAATAGCTTACCAGTTCCTGATTGTTCGTCTCCGACAGCACCGAAACCGGAAACACGACGCTCGGAAACGCATTGAACAATGCCTTGTACTGGATCAGAGACATGCGACTGTCGAACAAATCCTGACCCTGAAAAACACCGCCTTCGTAAACTCGTCGATTCACTCCAATCATCAGATCGAATGGCAATCTGTGCTCAACGCAGAACTCCGCCAGCGACCAAAATACAAACCGGCTCAGCACGCTCGATTCGTCGGCGGTCAGGTCGTTTCCACTGAACACTTTCGCAATCACAGCGTCCGCAGCTGACACCGTGACCGACGATGGTGAAAAATCCGGTGGCAATGATATTGCACACGCGCGCACTCCATGCAACTTGAAATGATCGAAGAGTTTTCCGATCGCCTGTCTGAGTGAGCCGGAACTGCCCGGACTGACGCCGGTCGCTTTCTGCAGGCGTTCACGAACGGTCGGCTTCGTCAGTTGAAACACCAGTTCATCCGTCCTGAGACACGGGACAAACTTCTGCGTGTTAAAGCCCTGCAGCGGATCATCAAAATCGTTAGTGAGGTACACCTGATCCAGTCCGGACAGTTCGAGTACTGTCTGTTCCCAGTCCGTGCCCTGCATCGTCTGCAGCGAACGATCGTACAACGCCTCCCAATTGGCCATCGTGATTCGATCGTCTTTGAAATCAAAAAACACCTGACACATTTCTATCAACCAACTGTACTGCGCGGTGTTTTCAATCGTCGCCAGCCACGGCACGAGACGTTCGACCTTTTCCCTGGGCAGAATCTCTGGCTCCTCAATCTTTGATTTTGGCAGTCCGGCTGAATGAGTGAGTTCGGTGTAATAGTGATATCCCAGGATGTCGGCCAGTGTCTGTGACGTTGCGTGCAGGGGATTGATGTGTGTATGAGCATCAATGAGTCGCAATGATTGAAGCGGCTCAAGAATTTCAGCGATCAGGCTCTGAGTCATCGATTGGAAACTTTCAGCGAAACAGTATCACCCGGAATCTCACCCCACCTGGTTCGCGCGATGCGCTCGCCGGCGCCGTAGAGATCGAGCATCTGAAATGACCTCGCATCGCACAGAACTCGCTGGAGACCGCTGGCCCTATCATAACATGATCTCCGTGCCACTGATCAATTCTGACGGGGTTCAGTTGCGTTTTTGCCGGCAATCATCGATCGTTTGTCCCTCCCGAGAATCCCGTTCTGGCCTTTCCGTATGGTAATTTCTATGCAGGCAATTGACTATCTTAAGGAACTCATCCCATTTCCAACTGTGAGCAGCGAATCCAACTGTGACATCTCGAATTGTGTCGCCGAATGGCTCGTGCGTCTGGGCTTTGAAACAGAACGCATTGATTACTGTGATGACAACGGTATCCGAAAATCGTGCATTCAGGGCCGCAAGGGTCCAGCCCGTGGGTGCGGGCTTGCCTATTTTTGTCACACCGACGTGGTGCCCGTCCATTCGTGGAGCTTTCCGAAATCGGGCCCCTGGACGCCCCACGTTTCTGATGGTCGAATTTACGGACGTGGCGCGTGCGACATGAAGGGCTCGCTGAGCTGTATGTTGGCCGCCGCAGCGTTGCATCCGACAGTCCTCAAAGCTCCCCTCTATTTTTTGGCAACTGCCGACGAAGAAATCGGGATGCCCGGGGCGAGGAAAGTCGTTGAGCAATCGGCCATCTATCGTGAAATCGTTGCATCGCAGACGCGCTCAATTATCGGCGAACCGACACGCCTCGAAGTCGTTCACGCCCATAAGGGTGGTCGGGCGATTCGAGTGACTTCAATCGGTCGCGCCGCACATTCGAGTACGGGCCTGGGACTCAACGCCAACATCGCACTCATTCCGTTCCTGAATGAGATTTGCAACATTGATCGCGAAATGGAATCTTCACCGGAATGGCGTGACGACCGTTTTTCGCCGCCGACGCCAAGCCTGAACATCGTGATTAAAGACACCAACACGGCTCTGAATATTACGTCCGCCAAATCCGAATGCATGGTCTACTTTCGCCCGATGCCTGGCCAAAACGCCGACGGCATGGTGCAACGTATGAAAGTTCTGGCAGAATTCCACGGACTGCAGTTTGAACTGCTCTTTGCCGGCACGCCCCTGTACACCGACCCTGAGACACCGTTCATCCGCGACTTGCTGGCACTGACGTCTCTGCCAGCATCGCGCACGGTCGCGTACGGCACTGATGGAGCCATCTTTACGGAACTACGCAACATTGCCGTATTCGGCCCCGGCGATATCGCTCAAGCTCACACCGACGACGAATGGATAGCGCTCGACCAGCTTGAAAAAGGCACGGACCTGTATCAACAGGCGATACTGCGTTGGTGCTGCTGAAGGCAAGTTGCAGAAAATACAGCATTCGTGTCCCTTCTCGCCGGAACGCGCCACGGGAACACGGCAGGAATTACTTGACACAATTCGCACAGACTGATAGCCTCCCCGGCGTCCGCATCTCACGATTCGAACATTCGGGGGGATTAGCTCAGTTGGGAGAGCGCTTGCATGGCATGCAAGAGGTCATCGGTTCGACCCCGTTATCCTCCACTTCAAAAGCCTTGTCCGCAAACACTGCGGACAAGGCTTTTTTGCTTGTTTTACAGGGGTTTGCGTGAGTCACTCCGCTCACCACTCGATCATCGTCAACATCCGATGAGATGACAGCAAATGACACAGATTGCCCCAGTTTGCCAGAGTTTGGTGCAACATCTGGTGCAACGAAACTTTTTCCCGTTGCACCAGCCGATTCAACACGTCGGCGGTTCGCAGCGGCATCGTGGTCATCCGTGCCGGTCGCTCGCATCTTGGCTCGTTCGGTCAATGGCGGCGGATACAGGTCGAGGGACGGCAGCGTATCGAGTGCCCCATGAGTGTCGAGCAGTCGCGGATCGGTGTAGACGTTCATCGTCAAGTCGATCTTGCTGTGCCGCAGCGCGGCTTGAGCCGTGCGTGGGGCAACGCCTCCTTTGCTCAACAGCGTCCCGAACGTGTGCCGCAGGGCGTGAACGTCGATGGTTCGCCCGCGTTCGTCCCGCTTGGCGATGCCAGCGGTTCGCAAGTCACGGTCGAGAATACGAACGAGCCCCTTCGGCACGTTGAACAGCGGTCGTTTGCTGTCACAAGTGCCCTTGTCGTTGCGTAGGCGAAGCGTAGACGGCTTCGGCGTGTTGGACAGCCAATCCCTCAAGTCGTTCGCCAAGTCGGCCCGTAGCGGGATTGTCGAGCCTTGCCGGTTCTTCTCGTCGGCGGCTTTGAGTTCGGCGAACGGCATCGGCCCGTCGAGTTCCAATTGCCCCACCGTCAGCGATGCGAGCTCACCACGGCGAAGTCCCGTCAGGACGAGCACTTTGTAAATCAACGCCCGTTCCCGCCCGAGTCGTTCCAACTTCTCGACGAACTCGGGATTGTCGGCGAGCCGCTCCCTCGCCCGTTTGGCCACGGCTGACATCGTGTCGAGCGTCAACACGGTTTTCGTCCATTTCGACCGCTTTGGCGGATTGCCGTTCGCTTCGGACTCATCGTCATCCGGGCGGGACGTTTTGCGCCCGTACTCGGCGAGCGGTCGCATCCTCGCCACTTGCAGCAACGTCACCAACTCGGCTTCGGTCATCGACCGGCGTTGCCGTCTGCGGTCGCTCTTTTCATCCGCCTTGGCGATGCGGATCAGCGGATTCGTGGTAATTCGTTCGGATTGAACGCACCACTTGCAGAAGCCTCGGACGGCTTGCAGGTAGGAGTTTCGAGTCCGTGCCGACATTCCTTCCGCTTGCCGATTATTGAGCCACGACTCCAGCTTCTCGGCGTCAATGTCTCGTAACGTCCCGAAGCAGTCGGCAAACAGCCGTTCCGCCTTTCGTTTCAGGTCGGCAACGTGAGCGTCGGTTGCCCCCTTTGCCCGAACGTGATTCAAGTACGCGGCGAAGTGATCGGCAATCGGCGTTCGTTGGTGATCCGCTGTCGCGGCTTCTGCGGGCGAAATGACTTCGCTTCTGACGAGTTCGGCCCGCCGTTCCAGCTTGGACAGAATCGACCGAGCTGCATCCTCATCCCGACAGCCGGTCGAGACTTCGCAGACGATCCCCTCGCCGTCCCGGAACTTCGCCGTGAATGTCCGCGTTTCCTCCAGGATGCGCGTCGAGCCGTCCTTCCCCGTCGTCACCTTGGCCGTTCGTGCCCGGCCTTTGGAAGGTTTCCAGCGGGCAAACTGTTGGCCCTGCTTTGTGAACAATTCCGCCCCTTTGGGCAGCGGTCGAGAGACGGTTTTCTTGAAGACGGTTCCCATTTCATTTCCCTTTTTGCTTCGTCTTGATGCCGGCCCAAGGTCCAATACTAGCTCTCAACCACACTCGACGTTGCAAGGCGCGTTCGATATACTCCTCGCGCGCCCGCTCACGAGAACACTTCCCTCGCTGCGCGGTGAGCGAGCCAGAGTTAGCCCAACCCCCGATTTTGAGTCTCCGGTTCCCATCACTAAGCCTCTTCTTTCACGAGCACCAATCCGAAATGAGCGGCCAGCTTGTCGGCGCAGTCGAGCCGCAAGCTCTGCGATTCGTTAAGGAATCGGCCAATCGAGGCGCGCTGCACTCCAGTTGCTTTGGATAACGTGAGCAACGGGATTCCCGATTCCCGAATTGTTTGGCGGAGCACGTCGGACATTGTTGGCGGTTGTTTTCTTTCCGGCTTTGGCATGGTGAGATAGTTATCTCATAATCATCGTCGGTTGGCAAGTGTCATTCCGCAGATATTTCAGGTCATCTTCCAATACCGTCCCGGTGATCCGTTCGGCCCGCTGGCGCTGTCGTCGATGGGATCCGCTGGGACTCTGCTGCGGTTTCGGCGGGTGTCGAATCTTTCATTGGCTTTCGTCTCGTCTCGTAACCCCAAAATCGAATCCTTCAATCTTTCAGCGCAAACCTAATACACACCCACGAAACCCGTAAAAGAGAGCACAGGGGGACTCCCCCTTGAAGGATTGAATGATTTGATTTTTTTATTGATATATCATATAGAACACTGGTTTTCTGCGGTCCGAATCCTTCAATCGACGGCCTTGAAGGATTCAGAAAGATTTGAAGGATTTGGGTGAATCCTTCAATCCATCATTGAATATATCAAGGCCGTCGAATGAAGGATTACTCACCACGTTTCCAACTCTCAATAACTTCTGCAGTGATCTCAATCCAGTTTGTACCTGTAATTGCGGATTTATTGAGCGCAACGCCCCGCGCTGGCTGTGTTCTTGTCGGCCTGTAAATGTCGATCAAGGATCCTGACTCCAGCAACTGCATGATGATCAACTGCCGATCCTTGAGTGGAAGCCATTGAGTCTTCCGCGACAACTCAGCCATCGAAAGAACGCCACCTGCGTCGGACACAATGCGAAGCAATTTATAAATCTTGCGTTCGTGATCACTTCCGGCAACATTTCCCCGAACGAGTGCTACCAGTCGGCGCGTCAAAAAGTTCGTGACGGCAATCGCCCAGTCAGCATCCTGTATTTCAATCTTCTGAGACGAGGAGCGAGAACACGCTGCCAGCAATGCCAACTTTGAAGTCTTCTCCGCAGCCCTGGACCAAATCGCGTTTGCGTTTCGCTCTTCGCCGTCACCTCGCTCGTCGATGCCGTCGATGTGCTTGAGGATTCGCTTCAGCGCGTCAGCAGTGATTTCCGTCACCGGCGGATCAGGGTTCATATCCGATAGATTCCCCGGCCCGCAGGACCGTTCTTGCCACTCATCGCGGAAATCTGTAAGCGCCGTTGGGATTGGCGTTACCTGAAATGATTTTCGCCGAACATTCCTTCCTCCGTTTGGCGACATAAAAACAAGCAGCCTGCCAACGAAACCAGATGACACTTGTTTTGGCGTCAATCCCTCGAACAGATCATCTGCGTTTGTGGTGCCGTGAATCACCAGATTCGGCTGAACTATGAGCTTGTCGTTTCGTAGGTCTGCATGCGCGTCTGGGGACCATTTTGCGGACGATGCTGTGTAGATCTCCGTCAAGCCAGTGATCGCAGTCTTCAGCGGACCAGATGCCCGTGGATTGCAGGCGGCCGATACATAATCTCCGAATTCGTCGATCTGAAATAGCCGAGTCGGCGAAATCGTTAGTGCGGTGGCAATTGCTGCTTCACTAGTAAACTTCGACGGCCCTTCCAGGCATGTTTTAGAGAACAGCTCTTTTAACTTCATGCGTGGGTGATTTTTTCCTGCGCCAGTCGTGCCGAGCGATACCGTGTAGATGTTCGGTCGAGTGCCTCGGTAGTCCTTCACTTTGCGACCAACGATAACCGACAAAGCACACAGGCTGGCGGCCAGGAACAACTCTGGACACCTGCGCTCTGCTGTGTCTTCCATGTGTGAAACCAGGTCACCCAGAAAGCCAGGTGGCATGCACAGTTCATCTGGCAGATTGTCCGATTGTTTAACGGTCATGTGACAAACCCCCGATCACGAATAGACGATGATCGGCAGCGTCGATAGCCTGGCGCTCACGTATATGCTCGAACATCTCCTGAACACTGCTGTACTTCTGCAGGATCTTAGCCAGGTCCTGTGATGGGATATCGTTATCGACCCGATTGATGTATCGACAGGCGCATTCAGCACAGTCGTGACGACCGCGCCACTCAGCCAGCTCGCATCTTTCAGCCTCTGTCCACACGTCGCCGTAAAGAAAAACTCTGTATCGATCAGCCTCATGCCTTTTGATTCGATACCCTGCGTATTCCAGCATGTCACCAATCGTCTTCGGGCAGTCCTCGTCTGGAGAGTCCTCAGGCAGTGCGTCCCACGCGGCGTCTACCAGCGCGATCTTGTCGCAGGCGTCGAGCCAGCCAGCCGCGTAGGCGTCTGGTCGTGGAGCATCGGTATCCGCTCGCGTAAGTCGATAATGGATCTGACCGTACGATAGTCTTGATTGCCCCAATACATATTCTGGAACGTCATACTCCATGCCCAGTCTGCAAAGCTGGCTCATGTCGGCGGCGTCCTCGTCGCCGAATGGTCGTGCTTTTATCATATGCGTGCTCCTTCGTCTTGAGTGTGTTGTGTCGAGTGGCTGAACGCTGGTAGCTCCTCGGGGATGCTTGCAAAGTCGACTTGTCGCGGAGTGGGTTTGATTGTCTTCGATTCCATCTGTATGATTTCCGTTGCTGTGTTATGTTGGTCCGCCGCTTGCCACGTCGGACAAAAATTGAGAGAAGCCCGGTCGATTCCTTTCGACCTGGCTTTTTTTGTTTGGTCAAAGAGTGCCTGCGTCCCACGCTGCCTTGACTTCTATGTCATGACACTTTCCACCAAATTTTGTTTCAAATTTGCCGCCCCAACGGAACGGCGACTTCAAACCGAGCGCCTTAAAGAATGTCCACGCTGCAAACTGAAAGGCTTCGTGTGCTGATTCCTCTTCCGGCGTGTCGAAACTGAACGAATCCAAAGCACACAGGTCGCCTGCGATGGAATCCAGAAGCCTGGAAACAGCCTCGACACACTCGATACAATTGTTTGCTTCGGCTTCATCATCAAAATTCGGCATTTTTATTACCCTTGAAAACTCACTAAAAAATGCATCTGAACAAAATGTCCGGATGCTTAAAGTACTGAATCCAGTCGGTCGGTTGACCACAGGTCCGGCTCAACTGCCACCGCTGGCGTTGCTGTCGGCAATTGCATCAGTCGCCCGTGGTACTCGGTATCTACATGCTGACGGCCCGCCAGGTCGTCGAGCGTGCGGCCTGCACGCATGGCCCCAATGCAATCGGCGTTGATGCAACCGTTGTCGTTGTTGATCATGGTCGCACCGACTTCCTGGCAGAGCGGATCGGACGGCAGCCGTTGGCAATATGAGCGTCGATTTCCGCAAGGTGCCAGCGGCGAAGCGAACCGAGTTTCACGCCAAACGGTATCTTCCCGGCGTCCGCCCAGCGAAAAATAGAACGTTCATCCGCTCCGTACTTCGCCGCGACGGTATGCACGTCGATCAGCATTCGCCCCGGCGGCACGGGGGGAGCATTCGTCGAACTACTTTGTTCGACAGCCGCCGCAGGATGAATGCGAAAGTCGATGTTTGGTTGACCGCTCATCGTACCACCTGGCTTTCCGTGGCCCGGCGTTCCAGGTGTGCCAGCAACTCAGACCGCTTCCAACGCGGGCTTGATTCGCCCAGGTAGAACGGCCTTGGAATCCTGCCTGCCGCCCACAACAACTCGACTTGCCTCAAACTGCATTTGTAGAAAGCGGCCGTTTCTTTCTTCGTCAGCAGTTCTTCGGCTGCCTGTTCCCGGTTCTGTTCCAGGTACCGGCGTTGCTCCCGGTTCAGTGCCGATGTCGTTGCCACGGCTTGCGTCAACGTTGTGTTCTTCATTACTTCGCCCCTTTGAGGTTTTGTTGATTTGCTTCCGTGTGATTGCGGAAGTCTTCTCAATTGGGTGGCGGGTCCAAACTTTGTCGATTTAGTCCAATCGTGGCGCATAAAAAAAGCCACGAAACCAATGTTTTCGCGGCTCAAATAATTTTAAAACAGGTCCAAATCGAATTTGGACCTATTGGACCTGTTGACACCCAGAGTTAGGTTTCAGACTTCAATTTTGGTCGTCTGCCGCCGTTTTTGCGGTTCCATTTTGCTCGTTCCGATGCCCTGTTTTGTTTCCAGAATTCCGTCTTCATTACGGTACCACGGCTGCATCCACAAAGTTCAGCCAATTCATCCTCATTCGCAAACACCCATTTATGAATCAGTTCGGAGTTTCCGCTGTTGAGGACCTTTTGAATGAGGGTGTCGGATTTTGCTTTTGATCCTCGTGGCCTTTTCCTGCGTGATGTAGTCCGGGTCGGGGCGAAGGCTTTGTGTGCCGCTGCGGGCTCAGGAATCTCTAAAATTGCCTTAATGTCGCTCGGCAATTTCGCGAATGCGTCCAGCACAGATTCTAAACCTTGGGGCAAGACGAAACTCGGACGTGAGCCAGTGCACGGGTCTGCGAGTGTTGCTCGACTGCGAAAGATGATCTCTTTGAGCGTCTTTCCCGTTTTATTCCTTGATTTGGAATCGGCCCTCGCTTCGATCAGATCAAGAACTCGCTCGACGAGCCTTGCCAGATTCTGGACCGCGACCTGCGACATTCCTGCGTCCAGTATGTTGGTCGCTTCAGCGACATCGACGATGTAATCCTCCGCGTACCCAAGCTGGTGTGTCGAGTAAGCGGCATCGTGAAGTTCCGCCAACAGGATGAAGGATTCGGTTGGCGAGAAATCCTGTTTGTTGTCCAGCGAACGTAACAAGTGATAGCGGCTGGGATCCTCGGACTTTTCCAACTTGCGGTCAAGTTCCTGGGGAATCCGGACAAAGTCTCTTTCGATGCGATCTGTAGTGAAGATCGATTGCACTGGCCAATCCTGATGTTCATCCGAATCCGCGGCCTTGGGCGCTTGCAAAAAGAACTTGTCGCGTTGGGCCTTCGCCTTGCGTCGCTCATCCAGGATCAGAGCGTTATTCTCTCGCCAAAGTTTAAGATGCACCTGAAACAGTTCGCGGACTGGTGCGAACTCGGCGAGGTCTCTGACGATCGCTGCCACTCCGTTCGGCAGCGCCTTGTCCGTAGGAGGCGAACCCATAGCATTACCTTCTTCGTATGGGCCGGGAGCGGGGGGACGACAGAAGGTAGAATGTCGCCACAACCCCGGTCCCGCTTCGGTCATGCCCGCTGGCCGGCGAACGTGACAACCCGTGCGTGGATTCTCGTCGCTGGACGCTTTTTATCAAGGCAGATTCATCAGCCGCAATTGGAGTGACTCACCGACACGCGAGCGGGTGTCGCTTGTGGTTCTCTCGTGACCGTTCTATGCTGGCTGACTCGCTGAGTCATTCGTAGACGATGACAGACATCTGTTGCGATTGCAAAGTGTTAAGGGGGCAGTCATGCGAATGACTTCGTGGTTTGAGTCGCTGCGGCGACAGTTTGGCACCGTGATCCGAACATGAAACGCAGTCAGGGAGAAGCACGGGCTGGATGAAGCCACGGGCGTTGTTTCGGATGCCGCAATGTCAGACACGGTGGACATGGACATCGAGCAGGCAATCGTTGCTGCACAATCTGAGACGCCTGACTTGATCGAAACTCCCGAAGAGGTTGTCCGCCAACCGACGATGAGAAGAATAATGGACCAATTCAAGTACTGGCTGCGATGGTTGGCAGTCCTTCCGGGGGCTCTTCTCGGGGGTCTTTTGCTGTGTATTCCGCTGCACTTTATTCTCTACAGGACGCTTACTGAGTTCATTGACCCGTATCCTGAGCTACCAGAGCGGATATTGTCCCCTTTTGCGATCGCCGTCGGCGTTGTTTGGTTCGGTGCCAAGATCGCTCCAACTCGCAAGATTGAAACTGCCGTCGTGCTCTTGGGCTTGTGGATGGTCCTCGTTGGATGTGTCGTCGCGATCACGATTTTCGTCGGTGAAATTTACGGCCAACCAGTCTATTTGCACGGTGGAGGGCTCGCACCAGCGATGGCGTTTATCGGAGCAGTCATCGGCTTTCTCGCAGTCCGAAAGGCAGTGAAAGAGACGCCCTCAACGCACGACGCAACCATGAACGCACCACAAGCTCCATCCAGAGAGCGGGTGATCGAGCGAACCGCAACGGGCCACGTGCCCGGTGCTGTGGATGAAGACCAAGCGTCGATGGATGAGATTCTATCTAAACAAGGACACGAAGATGCCGCACAAACCGAAGCCGCGCAACGAGAACACGAATTCCGTGAAAGTGAACTACAATTCGGCGATGCCGCTGATTCCTCAGACGTTGCTGCTTGCCAGGACTTGGAGACTCTGGTGGCGTCAGAGGCTAAGTCAGAACGGCCACCTCAAACCACATTTAGTCCTCTGATAGTTGGAGTCGTTGCTTTGTGGGTCATTTTGGCAACTAACCCGACGACACGACCCTTCGTTTCCTTTCTTGGATTGGTCCTCGTTATCAACGTGACTCACGTCTGTGCCACCGCTGTCACAGGGCTGCTATCGCGTGTACCCATTAAGGAAATTCGATTGTTTTACGGCCCTAACCTTGCTGTCGTACTCGTCGGACCGATGGTAGTGCGCGTCGGCTCGATTCCGATTGGTGGGTCGGTCCATTTCTGGGAGGATGAACGACAGGATAAACCATCGGAAAGGGGAGGGCGTGTTTGGCCCTTGGGATGGAAACTGGCGCTGCATTTGTCCGGCCCACTTGCCGTTTTTCTGGTCTCTTCGATTTGTATGGGTTCGCTCGAAGCTGGTCGTTCCCTTGTAACTGGATTCTTTCAGGTTGTGTTGGGAGGATTCTCGCCACTATCCGAAGGACCAGTCATGATCAAAAAGTTCGCGGACTTATTCCGGAGTGATTTTGTTACCGCACTGGGAGTTCTGTGTGCAAAATGGGTCGCCTTTCACTTGCTTCCAATTCCGCCCGCTAACGGTGGAATGGCTCTTTTGGCACCCTTCCAAAATTGGCTTGAGAAGTCGAAGAGAGCTGAAAGCTGCTACATGGTTGTCTGTTTAATCGGCATTTTCTTTGTCTGTGCATTGTCGATTGGATGGTCGATCGCGATCGCAAAGTATGCTCTTGACGGTTTTCGTTAGCTTCCGTTCGTGTTCGCTCTCTTCGTCGGACGTTGCATCGTCGAGTCGGCAGAATTCCGACTTTTCATTCTTATCCAAATACGGAGTCCGCCATGTTAGATCGAATTGTCTCGTGGAAAATGATCGTGATTTGTTCCGTCGCGTTGGTGTGTTGGACCTATTGGCTTTGTCACCAACCAGCTCAATTTCAATATGAGCCTTTCGTACGTCACCAGAATGACATGTTTCAAATCAAACAGATCAACACAAAAACCGGTGAGGTAAAACAAGTCTACCCAACAATTGACTAAGTGAAGTGTGCGGCCTAAAGAGACGGGAGATGTACTTTGCCTCAGCAAACCCAACAACTTGGCTGGAAACGAAACTGCCCACGGTTTGTCGTTTGGTTGGCTCTGGTCGCCACAATGGCATTGCCGTCCTGCGGTCCAAGCGAGGTCGCACGCTCAAACGAGATTCCGCAGGTTGAAGTTTCATCGACCGCTATGCGATCGGTCGGTTACGACGAGTCTCAACAAGTTTTGATCGTCGAGTTCCACAATGGCTATGTTTACGAGTATCAAGGCGTCCCTGCGAAAATACACAGCGGCCTAATGCAAGCCAAATCGCATGGTCAATACTTTCACCAGCACATCCGAAACGCTGGTTACAGAACGAATCGAATTCGCTGACTGCTGGCTGTGCGGCCAGTTTCCAGATGCGATCTTCGGAACCACCACCTTATTCAACGAGGCAATCATGACAAACAGATTTCGTTGGCTCCCATTTATGTTCGCTATATTCGTCGGAGGTTGCGGCGGCGAGTCGGAAAAACTCCAACGCCAAGAAGCCGAGCGTGTCGCCAAGGAAGCCACCGAAGAGGCGAAAAAGAGCACGGCCAAGCAGCGTCGAGAAGAGACGCTGTCCACCATCGAAACGCTGAGGAAAAAACACAATGCAACGCTTTCTTGGAGAACGCCATTCAATCCGACAAGAAAACCGAAGAGAGATGACGACAAAACGAAGTATGGCGAAGAGTTGTTCAGCCGCCCCCTTCATTCGTTTGAGATTCAACAAATACTAGAAACCACTGACGAAACGCCGTTTCTTTTCGTCGGCGGTCTGATTGACGTGATCCGTGATGGTACGAAGTGCAAATGCTATTTTTGGGTTGACCTTCGGGGGGATACCGTTGCCGTTGAATTGGAGAGCACAGAACTCCAAGCGCGAGAGATCATCAGAGTGAGTGATGCGGTTTCACTGGATGAGGATGAATATGAATGGTTCAAACGCTTCGCCATCGTTGTACGCGAGATTTCCGTTGCGAAGACGGAGAACATTCAACATTTCGAGATTACTACTCATATCAGAACATATGAGAATGGTATTGAAATTGAAGGAAATGATGACTCGGAAGTCTCAACTGGCAACGACCGAGTCATTCACGGCAAGCTCATCGACTTCGCTCCAGTATTCATCAACGATGAGCCAGTAGCTTGGGGCGGGATGTCCGACTATTTCGATGAATAAACTGAGAGAACCACTCAATGCAGTGAATCGCGCTCCCTCAAACAATGATTCCAAACGGTCGCAGAAGGGCTGCACCATCAAGACGTTGTTCTTAAACGGGCATTTGCATTCTCCACAACAGCGCGCGGCGTGAATTGATAACGCCGGTCACGTTGCCGAACGAGGCGGAAGAGCGATTCAACGGCTCCAACGCGGCGGATCGGCTGACGTTGGATCGGTCTTGGTCACGCTTCACTGGCAGCTTCACGTTCAACGGGAATGGCGGCACCTGGAACAGAATGCCAGCCGTGGAGGAATAGGATTTTCATGGCGTCACATCACCCCCCACAAATCCCACAAGCCTTCCCCTCATCAGCACCGCAGATCAACTCGCGACGAGCGACGTAGCGTTCAGCTACTTAGTGCGGTCCGGAGGACCTCCATTGGCACTCGGTTCTCAACTAGCATTTAACTGATTATGATGCGTCCGCACAGAACAGGATGGATTGGACAATGGTCATTCAGCAAGAGCGGGGCGTTTCTGTGGTTCGCGTGAACCATGCGGGGAGCCTGAGATGAACAGTGAGTCCGAAGATCGCTGGTATTCCGTTGAGGAGATAGCCTCCTACCTCGGGGTCAAGCGAGACACGGTTTACAAATGGATTGACCGAAAGAGGATGCCGGCCCACAAGGTTGGCAGCCTCTGGAAGTTTCGAAAGGAAGAGATCGACGATTGGGTACGGTCCGGTGAGGCACGGGACAAAAGGTCGGAACATGGTGACGATGACTAACTCGCGGGAAGAATGCCTCGCCCGATTCGGGTTCAGCTTCGAACGCGGGGGCACGCACTTGGCTCGATCGATGATGCTCGACGATTTGCGACGACTCCTTGAGCAAACGCCGGATGCCAACGCAACCCGTAACGACTTTGCCCGAGCGATCATCGACGATAATTGCCTGGGAAAGCGATCGTCTCGCACTCGAGCCATCGCGCTGCGTCATCTGAAGAGCCTGTACGGCCTCGACCGCTCTATTCCCTTATTCAGGGCGATGCGTCATTTTTGGGGCCGTGATCCCGAAGGGCAGCCGCTGCTCGCCTGCCTGATGGCTTACGCTCGCGATTCCATTTTGCGACAGACGGCCCCATTCATTCTGCGAATGCAGTACGGGCAGACTCTT
>CAZFDW010000029.1:7724-26487 GCA_964517865.1 uncultured Chitinophaga sp. | reverse complement strand
CTGATGAACGGGCAAAGAATCGTCTGGAAGGCGAATTCCTGCTGGCGAAGTACAATTGCACGGGATGTCATGTGGTCGATCTGCCGCAGATGACATTTGCTGCAAAACTTGATGGTATCATTGATACAGAAATCACGCCGGAAGACCACGAAAAAGGTCTGGAGATGCTACTGAAGCTACGCCCACCTTATCAGGCGTTGACAGGTGAAGTACGCCCGTATGTCGTTGATGAAGTGAAAGTCAATCTTCCGATCGCCAGGCTGCATGGGTTTATCGCTTCGAAGCCGGATCCGGAGGAAGAAGATCCGGAGTTGCGAGAATATGGTTTCGATGTTTGGAGAACCGCCGACCTCGGCGAGGGCGACGACGCCAAACGTCTGTTGCCAGGGTATCGCGTGACATTTGCCGAAAAAATGCTTATCGATTATCAAGCTGGCCGTGGCGGAGATTTTGCCGAATGGCTTGTCGAAAACCTGATGGAAACAAAAACCGGCGGAATTCGTGCCTTGGCATGGCAGGCCTCTCCACCGCCATTGTACCAGGAAGGCCACAAAGTCCAGACACCGTGGCTCTATCAGTTCCTGTTGGAACCGACTCAACTGCGTTACACAACCGTGCTCCGGATGCCAAAGTTCAATCTGAGCGAAAAAGAAGCTCAAACCCTGGCAAATTATTTTGCGGCAGTGGATGGTGCTGAATTTCCGTATCAGGAGCAAGGACCGAAGGATGTTGAATACCTTGCGGCCCGTGAAGCAGAACTGGCTCACGAAGGCTTATTGAAGGATGGCGAATCCTACTTGAATGAATCGTGGAAATTGCTGAATGGCCCTGTGTGCATCGGTTGTCACTCACTTGGCGGTCGGAAGTTCAAAGTGTCTACGCCGAAGGATGTCCAGGGACCGAATCTGAACCTCGTTCAAAATCGCCTGCGATCCGATTGGGTAAAACTGTGGCTGTACAACCCGAAATGGATCACGCCTTACACGTCGATGTCGCTCAATTTTGCGAAGAACAAGACGCAGTATCCGGATGTGCTCGGCGGTGATCCTGGTGCTCAAGTCACGGCGTCACGGGACGCTTTGCTGAACTACACAAGGCTGATGGAAGATATCGGGCCAACAACGTATGTACCTCCTGTGGCGGTACCGGCGGATGGCGCAGTTCCAGTCGATGATGCGAAGCCGGAGGCAGATGCCGCTGCGGCAACCGACGAAACAACTGATGATTTGGTGTCTCCAACTGCCGATGCCGGTCAATCAAATGAAACGGCGTCAGTGGTGACTGTCTCAGGAGCGGAACCATGATTCATCCCGTTTCATTCGCCGTATCAAAACTAACTTTGGCTGACATGAGTATTGACAACGCGATGAAAAAGATCTGGCTTGTGATGTTGTTTGGACTGCCGCTGGCGACTGCCGGATGTAGTGACGTCCCTGATTTCGGCGGCGGTGCCGGCGTTGTACCTCAAGTGACTTTTGTTGATGAATCGGAAGCTGCAGTGGCTGTGGATGCCCCAACAGAATCGACCGAAGCGGCTGGGGGCAACGCTGCGGGAACATTCACTGGCAAGGTTGTGATGACTGGTTCCGTGACTCCGCTCCCTCTGCTGATCAAAAAGGGCGCTGACGTCAAGAACCCGGAAGTCTGCGCTGTGGTCGATGTACCCGATGAACGGCTGATGCTGGGGAATGGCAACGTGGTACAAGGCGTCTTCATCTATCTCAACAAAGCACCGAAGGGCGGTAAGTCGGTTGATGTTGCCGATAAACAGTTCTTTTTTGACCAGAAGAACTGTCAGTTTACTCCGCACTGCGCGATTGTGTCTGTTGGCCAGATGGTGAAAGTGTTGAGCAACGATCCAATCGCTCATAACACGCACACCTATCCGCAGAAGAATGCCTCCGTCAATTCACTTGTGGACGCTGGCGATAGAGAAGGCAAGCTGGAGTTCAAGTACAGCAAGTCCGAATCGGTGCCTCTGTCGATTAAGTGCGACCTCCATACCTGGATGACAGCCTACCAGCTCCCTGTGGATCACCCTTATGCCGCTGTAACCGACGAAAACGGAGCCTTCACGATCGCCGACCTGCCGCCAGGAAAGCATTCATTTGTCGTCTGGCATGAGGCTGCGGACGGTGGGTTTGTGGAACGAAAATTCGCAGTAGAAATCACGAGTGGCGAAACGACGGAAATGCAGATCGATTATCCGTCGGACCGTTTGAAACTCTGAGCGTTATCTGAAGTCTGAAATTCTGTTCGTTTTGTGATTAGAGGTTTGGGAATGTCAATGACTCCCAGTCTGAAGCCACTGGCTCTCGCAGGTTTACTTTCGGTTGTCGCTGCAATTGGCGGTTGCTCTGATTCTGCGTTTGAATCATCTTTCGCTTATAGCGAAGGCACATTGTCCCTTTGGCGCGATGCGCGGGATGGGACAAAGGCAAATCCGGGTGTTACGACACTGCTGGATGATCGCTTCGGCGAACCGCAGCATCTGAAGGCGTGGGAAAAAATGCCCATCGATTTCGGAGGAGCATTGACGTCCGTTGCGGAAGTCAAGCAATCAGAAAGCGGTATCAAAGTTGTCATCCTGACGGTCGAAGAAGGACAGTCGTTACCCGCGGAGGCCAGTAGCGTGCAGTTCATAACGGGTGCCTCCGCCGGAGAAACCGTGCAGGTTGCTCAATGGAATGCCAAAACCGGCGAAGCGACGCTGGCGGCAATACCCGGGAACGAAATCGCAGCGGGAGATTCCTGCGTGATCGATCGTGGCGGTGTCCTGTCGTCCGGACGGATGCTGTACATGCGGCATTGCAGTCATTGTCACGGCACAACCGGTGACTCAAACGGACCGACCGCCCGATACATGACTCCGAAACCACGCGATTACCGCAACGGAGTCTTCAAATTCACATCCACAAATGACATGTCCAAGGCGAGTCGCAGTGACTTGTCACGAATCGTCAAGTATGGCATTCCCGGAACCTACATGCCTTCATTTCTACTGATGAAGGATGACGAACATCATGCGATCATCGAGTATGTCCGATTTCTCTCAATGCGCGGTGAATACGAGCGAAAGCTTGTCGCCGAATTGTCGAGCGATTACTCTCAGAAAGCATATGATTCACGCTTGAAGAGCGGCGAGAAGAAGGCCGAGATTCAGAAAGAACTCGACGAGTTTCTCGCGGAAGACCTGAAGGAATCTGCCGGGAGTCTGGGTGACGATCTGGCGGAAATCTGGTCAGCCGCAGATACAGAAGAGGCGGCCATCGTGCCGTCGGTTCCACGCGAACTGAACACGCCGGAATCCCGACGTCGCGGTCGTGAATTGTATCTCAGCAAAACTCTCAATTGTGCCGACTGTCACGGGATTGACGGTGCCGGCAACGGGCCTCAGACGATCGCCTTCGAAAAGAATCCCGCAAAGGGCGACGAACTCTACAATGAACCTGGGCTGCATGATATCTGGGACAATCTGAACCAGCCCCGAAATCTGCAGCTTGGGATGTACCGAGGTGGCCGACGTCCGATTGATCTGTTCAGCCGCATTCACGCAGGCATCAAGGGTTCTCGGATGCCTTCATTCAAGAACACGCCGCACGAAGATATCTGGCACATTGTCAATTATGTGTTGAGCATTCCGTTTGAGACGGAGCCCGGCAGTACCGGAATACCTCCTGCGGTTGAAGCCGTGGCGGCACCAGCAGCGGTGACACCACCTGCCAATTGATTTAGCGAATCGTTCAAGAGTACAGGTGACTTGCCTGTCAGGAGTATTGAATCGTGAAAAAGTTCTGGGCTTTGTTTTTTTTCTTCTGGCCAACAGTGGCGATAATCCTCTGTGTGATGGCACCTTCGCGCGGATGGTGGTTCCCAGGTCCGCCAATGTCCCGCACCGGCATCCAGATCGACGGTCTGTTCTACCTGATTCTGATCATTGTCACGATCACCTTCGTGGCGACCCAGTACGTCCTTGCGTATGCATTGTGGATGGGGGCCACAAAAGAATCGGGCAGCAAAGCATTCTTCTCGCACGGCAGCCACAAACTGGAAATCGTCTGGACAATCGTGCCTTCATTCATCCTGGTGTTCATCTCATTGTCGCAACTGGATGTTCTGGCCGAGATACGTGTGATTTCGAAGTTTCCTGACAAAGCGTACAAGATCGCCGAAGTGACTGCTCGACAGTTCGAGTGGCGAATTCGCTACCCGAAACCCGGCACAGACCTGACAACCGAAGAGAATCCGGGTGACCTGTATTACGTCAACGAACTGCATGTGCCAACCGGTAAGCCGGTGATCATCAATCTCCGCACACAGGATGTGCAACATGCGTTCTTCTCGCCTCAACTTCGTGTCAAACAGGATGCTGTACCTGGCCTCGTGATCCCGGTCTGGTTCGACGTCCTGGAAGTCGGCAACTACGACCTCGTGTGTGCCGAACTGTGTGGCTGGGGTCACTACAAAATGAAGGCTCGGATTGTGGCACAGTCGCAGGGTTCGGTGGATAAGTATCTGAAGCAATTGGAAGCTGAGCAGAACGAAGACGGAACAAAGTCCGAAGCTGCAAAGTCGGCGGAATAGTGGACTGAGTCGTAGAATGGCGAGTCGCTGGGCGTCAGCCCTCGGTGTACACGCCGCAAAAGCAGTTGAATGGTAGATTGAATCGCACGGTGCGTGAAGCGAAGCACATCGCACCAATTCGAATAGCTGAAGCGAGTGGTGTGTTTCGCTGTCGCTGTACACGCCCTACTCACAGATATTTTGCATTTTAGTATTCAGGGTTTTTGACATGGCAACTGTTTCACCGGCTCTTGATGCTCATGGACACGCGGATGATCATTCGCATGTTCAGCATGAGCAGAGCTTCATTTCGAAATACGTGTTCTCACTGGACCATAAGATCATCGGGATTCAGTTCCTGATGACGACACTGATTATGTTGATGGTTGGTGGTGCATTGGCTCTGGCAGTGCGCTGGCAATTGGCCTTCCCATGGGAAAATATGCCGATCGTGGGCCAACTGTTCGGTTTGTTCCGAAGTGAGGGTGGTCAGATCAGCCCCGAGTTCTACACGATGCTCTTCACGATGCATGCGTCGGTGATGATTTTCCTTGTGATCATTCCGATCCTGGCCGGTGCGTTCGGCAATTTTCTGATTCCATTGCAGATCGGAACGGACGACATGGCCTTCCCGGCGCTCAACATGCTGAGCTACTGGTTCATGTGGCCCGCCATCGCGTGCTTCGGGTGCAGCTTCTTTGTGGCGGGTGGTACAGCCGGGCCGGGCAACGGGTGGACAAGTTATCCGCTTCTGAGCGATCTACCGCAGGCTGCACCAGGCTCCGGTTTGCCGCAGACATTCTGGCTGCTGGGACTGACGCTCGTGGGTGTCTCCTCGATGATGGGTTCTGTGAACTATCTCACAACGATCATCAACATGCGGGCTCCCGGCATGACCCTCTTTCGGATGCCATTGACAATCTGGTCCATGTTTATCACGGCCATCCTACAGGCTTTTGCATTGCCAGTTCTGACCGCAGCTGGGTTCATGCTGCTGTTCGACCGGCTCAATTCCATTCTTCCGACCGACATTCATTCTGTGTTCTTCATTCCCGCCAACATCATCGTCAATAACTCAGAACCCACTGTCGGCGGCGGACAGCCGTTGTTGTGGCAGCATCTGTTCTGGTTCTATTCGCATCCTGCGGTGTACATCATGCTGTTGCCGGCGATGGGAATGGTTTCGGACATGCTGGCCTGCATGAGCCGCAAACCGGTGTTTGGCTACAAACCGATGGTCTATTCAATGGCGGCTATTGCCGGACTTGGTTTCATCGTGTGGGGACACCACATGTTTACCAGCGGCATGAACCCGGCCTTGGGCATGACCTTCATGACGTCCACAATGATGATCGCGCTGCCATCGGCGATCAAAGTGTTTAACTGGATTGGAACAATCTGGGGCGGTGATCTCAAATTCAACGCGGTGATGCTGAATTGCTCCGGGTTCGTCGCGATGTTCATCGTCGGTGGCTTGAGCGGCATCTTCATGGCAGCGGTGCCTGTGGATATTTACTTCCACGACACATACTTCATTGTGGCTCACTTCCACTACGTGCTGTTCGGTTCTACGCTGTTCGGAGTTTTCGGGGCGATCCAGTTCTGGTTCCCAAAGATGTTCGGTCGCGAAATGAACGACACTGTCCAGAAGTGGCATTTTGCATTGTCGTTTATCGGATTCAATTGTACATTTTTCCCGATGCATCTGCTGGGCATGGCTGGCATGCCGCGTCGCTATGCAGATCCGTATCTGCACGGTTACCTGGAACATCTGCTGCCGATGAATCGTTTCATCACATTGTTTGCAATCCTGATGGGGGTCGCTCAGTTTCTGCTGCTGGGCAACTTCTTCTACAGCATATTTCGAGGCAAAAAAGTCGGACGAAATCCATGGCATGCGAATGGTCTGGAATGGACGGCTCCATCGCCACCAGGTCACGGTAACTTTGATATCGCTCCGGTCGTCTATCGCGGTCCGTATGAATACTCTTCACCTGACGCCGAAGCGATTGGTCAGGACTATATTCTGCAGACAGTGCCGCATGTCAAGGGCGTGGCGAAAGTAGCGCATCACTGAATCGTGCGTTTCGGTCGAGCGGCACTTGAAGCCGTCGCGTTCTGGTTTTTGAAAGAATCTATTTGTGTCTGTTCAGCGTGAAGATGTTCATCCGGTTGTCAGAAAGCTTGCGACGGTCACGTGCCTTGTCGCATTGCTTCCGATCAGCATGGGTGCGCTTGTCACAACGCTGAGTGCCGGAATGACGTTTGCCGACTGGCCCACTTCTGACGGACACAACATGCTTCTTTACCCGTGGTTCCGCGACTTTGCGGCGGATCCCGGCAAGTTTACGGAACATGGACATCGTCTGGCGGGGATGCTGATTGGATTCGTCAGCGTGTGCCTTGCCCTGACCAGCTATTACCTTGACCGAAATTGGGTGAAATGGTTTACGACTGCAATCCTGTTCGCAGTCATTGCTCAAGGCGTTTTGGGTGGGGCTCGTGTGCTGCTTGACCGGCAACTTCTGGCGATGCTTCACAGTGTCACAGGATCTGGTTTTTTCACTATGTGCGTCGTGTTCCGCCTCATGTGTTCTCCCAAATGGTCAGACTGGCGTGAACAGCGTGATGACCGCATCGGGCCGCTCTTTGCTTCCCTGATTGCCATGACACCCTTGATCATTCTGGGACAGTATGTTCTCGGTGGCGCGCTGCGGCATTTCCATACGATGCTCGATGAACATCTTGCCGGTGCGGCAATTGTCACGCTCAGTGCGTCATTCGCAGCGTTCGGCCTGATGCGATCACAGAACGGACTGCTGCGAGTTTCTGGATTGATGATGGTGGTCACGCTGCTTCTGCAATTGATGCTGGGCGGAGGGGCATTTGTAACGACGTTCGGTCAGAAGCATATAGGTTACGTCGCAGTTGAAGGGGCACTGAGTCAAACCGTAACTTGCTCGATGCATACCGTGTTCGGAATGTTTCTGCTATCCAGTTCTGTGGTTGCCGCCACGTCACTGGCAGTGCTTCACAAAGCCGGGCGTCTGACCGGTTTGCAGATTGAATTGCCAGCTGTCGGTGATCGGGGGACAGTCGCATGAGTACGATTGCACCGGTTGCTGACAACTTGTCGCATGCTCTGGACTCCGCGAGATCAGGCTTTTCGGCCACATTGATGAGTCGTTTCGCTGATTACCGCCAGATGGCTCGTCCCCGCATTATGATCATGTCAGCGGCGGCGGTGTTGTCAGGTTTTGTGCTGGCCTCACCGATTCTGATATCCTGGCCAGTAGTTTGTATTGCGATTGTTGGTATCTGCTGTCTGGTCGCCGCATCGAGCGTGTTGAATCAGGTTATGGAATCAGCGACCGACAAACAAATGAACCGCACGTCAGACCGCCCGGTCGCCAGTGGACGGATCTCGCGTCTCGAAGGCGCTGGATTTGGAATTCTGGCCTCGGTGACGGGGGCGGCGCTCTTGTGGGTCTTTGTAAACCACACGACAAGTATTGCTGCGTTCTGCACGATGCTGACTTATGTCCTGCTCTACACGCCGCTGAAGCGCATCAGCAGCCTGTGTACGACAGTCGGTGCAGTTCCTGGCGCGATGCCGCCCGTTTTGGGGTGGCTTGCGGCCGGTGGCGAATTCGGACAGGAAGCACTGGCATTGTTTGCGGTGTTCTTTGTCTGGCAGTTTCCGCACTTCCTTGCGATCGGCTGGATCTATCGCGACGATTACGAACGAGCTGGCTTGAAAATGCTGCCATCGTTCAGTGATAACGGGGTCCGCACGGGCTGGATTGCGTTATCGTATGCATTGGCGTTTGTCCCTGTCAGTTGCCTACCGCGACTCGCAGGACTGGCAGGTCCAGGTTACATGTCGGCAGCATTGGTATTGTCACTCGGCTATCTGTGGCTGACCGTGCGGTTTGTGATGGACCGAACAAACCTGCGTGCTCGGCAGTTGATGCTTGGTTCCCTGATCTGCCTTCCGGTTCTGTTGTTGTGTCTGGTTGCCGATTATCTGCGGTTGGTTTCCTGAGTCGCTCTCCGAAAAGGGGTCTGACCCTTTGGAGGCACGCAGAAGATGTTGGTGTTTAATTTTTGCCGGAGAGGGTCAGAACCCTTTTTCGGAGTTGTCTTTTTCGAATCTACCTGAACGCTATGTCACACACTGCAAAACCGACCGCCCTGAAGATGGGGATTCCCATTCCGAATTCAAAACTCGGACTGTGGCTGTTTCTTGGTACAGAAATCATGTTCTTCACCGCGTTCATCGGGTCGTATATCGTCCTGAGGCTTGGGTCTAAGGGCTGGCCGACGGACACAAATGACACGCACATCAATGTCTTCCTTGGTGGCTTGAATACGTTCGTGCTGATCGTGTCCAGCTATCTTGTCGTGGTGGCTCACGAAGCCATGGCTCAAAAGAATTTTGCTAAAGCCCGCACATATTTGATGGGCACAATGCTTCTGGCCTTTCTGTTTCTTGGGATCAAGTCGATCGAATACTACGGAAAAATTTCGCACGACATTCTGCCGGGGCATATCGCGGAGACATCATCGCAGGCCGTGAAAAAAGCCAGTCGCGAACTGGAGGTTGTGGTTCGAAATCGCTTCGCCGAATACACCAGTAGCGGAGCCGTGCCGACGGACCGTCCCAACGATATTGTGAACCTCGTCAACCAGATCGCCGCATTGCCCACAGCGGCGAAGCCTGAAGGCGTGAGCGAAGGAACGTTCGATGCTCTCAAGGAATCCGCCCCGGTTGATGCCGAATTGTTCAAGCAGTGGATGAATCTGCATCAGCACATTGTCGCGAACGTGTCGCTGAAAGTTCCCGCTGTCGGACCTGAGTACCTGGCTGCTCGCGGGGCACTCAAAGAAGAAGAGAAACTGCCGGAACTTGAATATGCCGAAGTCACTTCGTTACTGACGGAAATGAAGGCGAACGAAAACTACGGTGCTTACGTGACCAAAGGTGTCTTTGAACCGCATCCTGTGGTGTACGGGAATATCTTTGCGTCCACCTACTTTCTGATGACCGGCTTCCACGCGATTCACGTCGTGGTGGGCATGATTCTGTTCTGGTTGGTTCTGAGGCAGGGCAGCAAACTGAATGAAAAATGGACAGACTTTGTCGAGAACAGTGGTCTGTACTGGCACTTTGTGGACCTTGTCTGGATCTTTCTGTTTCCAATGCTGTACATCATCTGAGATCCACTTCGTGAATCGCGGGTTGTTTCTCGGTCGTTGTCCGTTGTTGATTTTTTGATTGGGTTCTTCGATGTCTCATGACGCTCATGCCAGCCAGGTTGATCACTCAGACGACCACGCTCACGAAACACATCACGTGAATTACCTGGCCATCTTTTTTGTGCTGTGCGTCTGCACCGCATTGTCTGTGATTTTCGACGTCGTCCACTTGAGCAAGCCTATCACAATTGTCCTCGTGATGTCGGTCGCCATCACCAAAGCACTCTGCGTCATGATGTTTTTCATGCACCTGAAGTTTGAAGGCAACTGGAAATTCGTGCTGCTCGCACCCACGACCATTCTGGCGATCGGACTGCCACTCGCCTTGTTTCCGGACGTCGGTGCGTCGTACTACACCCAAACCGCGCCACAGGTCACGAGTTGGGCGGAAGAAGTCAGCGAATACGCAAAGTACCATGCAGAACATGTGGACGCTGCGGCCCATGTTGAGCCGGGCCACGTCGAGCCCGCGCACGCCGAATAGCTTGATCCAATACAGGGTCGGCAGTACACACGATCGATGGCTGGAGGATCGGCGGACATGAATGTCCATCCTACCGGGAGGGCGAGGCTCCTGCCGAGCCGTGCGTTTCCGGATCTGTCGTCGGCTCGGCAGGAGCCTCGCCCTCCCGAAAATCGACTTCAATAGCGTTCTCACTGAAATCCACGACCGCACCCTTGTCCGACAAGCTCCCTCGGTTCAGTGTTGCGATCGGAAAATTGCTGCTATCATGTTGCCTGCCGACCGGCGACCACTACGCCTTTTGAACATTTGGGGGAGAAACCATGCGATTTCAGCGACTGTGCTTATTTCTGGCTGCACTCTGTGTGACGACTGTGTCTGTGAGTGCAGACGATTGGGAATCGATTTTCGACGGCAAGACGCTGGAAAACTGGGACGGCGATCCCGACGTATGGAGCGTTAAAGACGGTGCTATTACCGGAGCGACCTCAGACGACGAAGCAAAGAAGCTGAAGCGAAACACATTCATCATCTGGCGTGGTGGCGAAGTTGACAATTTCGAACTTGAGTTGGAATACAAAATCTCCGGCGGGACCACGGCGAACTCGGGAATTCAGTATCGCAGCTTTGAACTGCCGGATGCCAAATGGGGCATCGGCGGTTATCAGGCGGACTTTGAAGCCGGTGACACGTACTCCGGAATTCTCTACGGCGAAGCTTTTCGCGGGATTCTGGCTCTGCGTGGCCAGGCGACCGAGTTGGTTCGCAAGGACGGAAAACTTGAAGTCAAAGAAACTGCTAAAATCGGTGACACAAAAGAGATTCAGGCGAAAATCAAAAAGGAAGACTGGAATAAGTACCACATCGTCGCCGACGGCTATCACTTCCAGCATTTCATCAACGATGTCCAGACAATCGATGTCACTGATAACGACATTCAGGAACGTCGAGCCGCTGGTCTCCTTGCATTGCAGGCTCATGCAGGCCCGGCCATGACCGTGCAGTTTCGCAACATTCGGTTGAAGCGTCTGCCTGCTCCCAAAAAGGTTGCCTTGATCGCAGGTAATCCCAGCCATGGCTACGGCGCTCACGAACATCGTGCGGGCTGTATGTTGCTGGCGGAAGCGCTCAACACTTCAAACCTGGGAATTGAAGCAAGCGTCTATACAGAGGGCTGGCCGAAAGACGAATCTGTGCTCGACAGCGCCGATACGATTGTCATCTATGCGGATGGTGGCGGAGGACATCCGTTTAACAGCAAACTGGATCGCCTGAAGGCGCTTGAGAAACGTGGCATCGGCATGGTGTGCCTGCACTACGGCGTTGAAGTCCCCAAAGGCGCGTCGGGAGATGCGTTCCTGGACTGGACCGGCGGTTACTTTGAAGCTGACTGGTCCGTGAATCCTCACTGGACGGGCAACTTCAACAAGTTTCCTGATCACCAGATCGCAAACGGAGTGAAGCCATTTCGCATCAACGACGAATGGTATTACCACATGCGTTTTGCAGGAGAAGACGCTGGAGTCATTCCGGTGTTGACCGATCTGCCACCGCGTTCAACGCTGGTGAAAGAAGATGGAAGCCTTGCGCGGCCCGATGGACCGCATAACAACAACCCGACGGTGCGGGCAGCTGTTCTGGATCGCAAAGAGACTCAGACCGTCGCGTGGGCGCGTTCACGTAAGGATGCCGGTCGCGGCTTCGGCTTCACCGGCGGGCACGATCACTGGAATTGGGGAAATCGTGATTTCAGAACTCTGGTGCTGAATGCCATCGCCTGGACAGCTCATGTACACGTGCCGCAGGACGGAATTCCTTCCCATGATCTGACAGTCGCTGACCTTCAGGCCAATCAGGATTACGATGTCCCCGGTGATTTTAATCCAGCTCGAATTCAGGCCATGCTCGACGAATGGGCTGCGGCTCGGAAGTAAGATGTACGTTGGGAGTTTTTGGTATAGCTGGACGATAAGGCGAGCGGCGGTAAAGAACATACCCACACTAACCCGAAGCGCCAGCGAGGCAGCCTCGCTGGCGCTTCGGGTTGGTAAATTCTTTACTGCCGCTCGCCTAAGCACCAAGGCAGACGTTCCTTCGTTTAACCGCGTGCCCATCGGGCCGCGCTTCGTTGCCAATCGCGGGGCGTTGCCCACGCGGTTAAACGATATTAGCAATCATCAGACCCTCGACGGCAGTGAGCCGTCCCATAAGCAAGGTGCGTTTCGTGGCGAATTCGATTCAGCCAATTCTTCTCAACGGTCATTGGATTTCCAGCAAGGGGACTTCGGTCTTTCAGGCCGTGAACCCCGTGACGGAAGAACAGCTTCCTGGAAAATTTCCCGTTAGTCCCTGGGAAGAAATTGAGTCCGCCATCAACGCCGCTGCGAAGGTTTCGCGGCAGATGCGTGGCTGGCCGGGAAGTCGCTTCGCGGATTTCCTGGAATGCTATGCAAAAGAGATCGAAGCCCGCGCTGAATTGCTGATTGATGCGGCTCATGCAGAAACCGGACTGCCGGTGTCACCACGCCTGAAGGACGGCGAGCTGCCGCGTACGACCAATCAACTGCGTCAGGCCGCGAAGGCGGCTCGCACGGATTCGTGGCGAAACCCGGTGATTGACAGGGCGGCCGGGATTCGTGCGATGCTCGGCCCGATCGGGCCGGTAGTTGTGTTTGGCCCGAACAATTTCCCATTTGCCTTCAACGGTATCGCTGGCGGAGATTTTGCCGCAGCCATCGCCGCTGGTAATCCGGTCATTGCAAAAGGGCATCCATGTCATCCCGAAACAACACGCATCCTGGGGGACGCGGCCCTGACGGCGATTCGCGAAACCGGCATGCCCGAGGCGCTTGTGCAGCTGATCTATCGCACGAGCCACGAAGACGGGGCGAAGCTGGTTTCCGATCAACGCATCGGCGCCTCGGGATATACCGGTGCGCGCCACACGGGTCTGAAACTCAAGGCCGCTGCGGATACTGCCGGGAAGCCGATGTACCTCGAGCTGTCGAGTATCAATCCGGTCTTCATTCTGAGCGGTGCGCTGCACGAACGTGCCGTCGCGCTGGCCGATGAATTTACGGGAAGCTGTCTGATGGGAACGGGGCAGTTCTGCACCAATCCAGGCTTGGTGGTTGTTCCGTCCGGTGAGGCTGGCACTGCATTTGTCGCTGCCATTGCCGAACGGTTTGCCAAAGCTCCCGTAGGCACAATGCTGGCTGAAGGGGTCCGCAAGAGCTTCTCTGCCGGGATTCGGACATTGATCGATGCCGGGGCAAGCCTTGTGACGGGCGGAGAACCGGGCGGTGGCAAAGGCATCTGCTTCCAGAACACATTGTTGACAGTTCATGGGCGGCAGTTTCTGGTGAACCCGGAGGTTTTTCAGACGGAAGCGTTTGGCAATGGGTCACTCTTTGTGCTGGCCGATTCGGTGGCTCAGATGGCTGAGATTGCCGAGTCACTCGAAGGAAATCTCACCGGCGCAATTTACTCCTCCAGCACTGGCAGCGATGACGCCGATTATGCGGCGGTCGAAAAACCGCTCCGGACTAAAGTCGGCCGACTGCTGAACGACAAGATGCCGACCGGTGTCGCGGTCAGTGCGGCCATGAACCACGGCGGGCCATTCCCGGCGACCGGACATCCGGGATTCACCGCCGTCGGAATTCCCGCGTCGATCGTGCGATTCGGCATGTTGCAGAGTTACGATGCCGTCCGACCTCACCGACTGCCAGCCGTGCTGCAGGATAAGAACCCTGGCAGTGTCTGGCGTCGCATTGATGGCGAATGGACTCTGAAAGACGTTTAAGCCCCTCGTTAGAATTGTCCACAGCTCATGTCCGATTCAGATCTTCAGTCTCGTCTCGCTCCGGTACTTGGGCGGGTTCCGAGCGGTGTGTTTATCCTTGTGGCGGGTGACGGAAGCGGTCGGCGGACTGGTCTGCTGACGAGCTGGGTTCAACAGGCGTCGTTTGAACCGCCGCAAGTCACGATTGCAGTCAACAAGTCGAGATATCTCATCGATTGGCTCAAGGACGGATCTCCTGTGACATTGAACCAGGTTCCAAAGGGTGAAAACTTGCTGTTTCGCCATTTCGGCAAGGGTTTTGATCCCCATGCGGACGCCTTTGATGGAATTGAGCTGGTTCCAGCGAACAATGGGCTGGTGGCGTTGTCCTCTGCATTATCGACGATGGAAGGAACAGTTTGCGGGCAGATGGATGCGGGTGACCATCGAATTCTGCTGGTGACGATCACGAATGCGATCATTCACAAAGATCCAGCACAATTTGAACCATTCGTCCATGTGCGAAAGAATGGATTCAGTTATTAGCCTGACAGGAGATTCGAGTGGGTGATCGTGTTGTGCTCGCGATGAGCGGTGGAGTTGACAGCTCCGCTGCCGCCGTTCTGTTGCATGAACAGGGCTATGAAGTTATCGGACTGTTTATGCGGTCCGGTGAGACGGAGTCTGCCTGCGCTGTACCGGCGACGGGGTTGCTGCCGGTCGTCAATTCGGGATCGAATCGTCAGGGCTGCTGCAGTTCTGAAGATGCGGCCGATGCGCGACGGGTTGCTGATCGACTGGGTATCCCGTTTCATTCGCTCAATTTTCACGATGCGTTCCTGAAGATCAAGGATTACTTCGCAGACGAATATCTCGCCGGGCGCACACCGAATCCATGCGTGCAGTGCAACAATTGGCTGAAGTTTGGCCGCCTGTGGGAGTTCGCTCAGCAGGTGGATGCTCAGTACATTGCCACCGGCCATTATGCGCGTGTTATGCCGGATGAGACGACCGGCGAATGGGGACTGTATCGTGGTCTGGATGACAACAAGGATCAGTCCTATGTCCTGTTCGGAATCCACCGCGAGCTGTTACCAAACGTCCTGCTGCCGATCGGTACATTTCAGAAGCCCGACATCCGAAAGCTGGCTGGCGAGTCCGGGCTGCGGGTGGCCAACAAGAAGGATTCGTATGAAATCTGTTTCGTGCCCGATCAGGACTATGCCGGATTCCTGAAGCGTTATCGCGGGCACGATGGCACCGCCGGAGACTTTGTGGATATGCAGGGACAGGTATTGGGGACGCATGAAGGCTATGAACATTTTACCGTCGGCCAGCGAAAGGGTTTGGGGCTGGCTTTTGGCGAACCCCGTTTCGTGATCGAAATCCGTCCGTTGACTCGCCAGGTCGTGCTGGGGCACCGTGAAGATCTGGCAACGACGTGTATCGAAACGGTCGATTGCAACTGGCTGTCAGACCGGCCAGCAGCTCGCACGACGTGCGCCGTCAAAGTTCGGTATCGCCAGAACTCCGAACCGTGTGTCATCGAACCGAGAGAGAACAATTCCGCAACCGTCTATCCTGAGCAGCCAATCTTTGGTGTCGCTCCGGGACAGGCAGCCGTGTTCTACGAAGGTGATCGGGTGCTCGGCGGCGGCTGGATCCGGAAGGGCGGGAACCATCGATTGTAGGATGGACATTCATGTCCGCCGCATGTCCCAGAGTCGCAGGAATTCGTCCACCAGTGCCCTGGCAAATTCCGGGTCGTTGACGTGCTGCGGAAATCGGACGACTCGACGCAATTCCGACTGCTCGACGAGCGACTCCAGTTGATCGAACAACACTGCGTCGGCTGCGGGATCGTGAAAGGGCTGGCCTGCCGCATCGATCGCCGACACACCCTGCTCGGGAATCAGCAACGTGACGGCGGACGAAGATTGATTCAATTTCGCCGCGATCCATTTGGCGACCTGACGATTTTCTTCCGCTGTCGTGCGCATGAGCGTTACATTCGCGTTGTGTACATGCAGCGTCCGATTCCGGAAGCGGTCTGGCACCGTTTCTTTCGCTCCAAAGTTCACCATGTCCAGTGCACCGAGACTCATTACATACGGGATCTGCTTTTGCAGAATGACGTCGAAACGTTGCGGGCCTGCCGTCAGGATGCCTCCGACGACTTCGTCTGCAACCTCGGTGGTGGTGACATCCAGCACGCCTTCGATCAAACCGGACTCAACCAGTTTCTCCATCGCACGGCCACCGGTGCCCGTCGCGTGAAACACAAGACAGTCAAACCCCGCGTCTTCCAGAGATTTGCGAACGGCGGTCACGCAGGTTGTCGTCACGCCGAACATTGTCATGCCGATCGCCGGTCGGACAACGGTTTCGGGTACAACGTGCGTGACCATGCCTGCCATCGCATGCGCGGCGTTACTGAGGACTCGCCGTGAAACCGTATTCAGCCCTGCGACATCGACGATCGACGGCATCAGGCAGATATCGCTGCAATCAACATACGGAGCAGTATTGCCACTGGCCATCGTTGATACCATGAGCTTTGGGATTCCGACGGGTAAAGCGCGCATCCCCGCTGTGACGATGGCAGTACCGCCACTGCCGCCAATTCCGATCACCCCGGCGACTCGCCCCTTCGCGTGTTCCTGCAGCAGCCAGATTCGAAATGCGTCCGACATCGATGTCACGGCACCGCCGCGATCTCTCGACTGGACGTCGCTCAGTGTCAGCCCGGATGCTGCCAGAACTTCCGGCACGCCGACATCCGCCGCATCTGCCGCATCTGTTTCCCGCGCTGCACTGACATCGACAGTGACGATCTCAATCATGGCTTTCCGCAGGCACGCCGCCACCCATGCCAGTTCCTCCGCTTTCGTATCAAACGTAGCGACGGCAAAGACGACCGCATGTCGGGGCGGATGGAGTGATGATTGTTCAGGCATTGGCGTCACCTGGAAATTTTCCGCTGCAGTCGAAGTTCTGCAGAGCGATGGCGAGATGTGAAAAACATTCAAACGTTGATTATGGCTTCAGTCACCGTCGAAGGGAAGCAGTTCATTTGATCGGCCACGGCAGGAAAATTTGTGCATTTGTAGGGTGTGACAAGCGGCAGCGGAGGCACACCAGACCGGTGATGATGTGTGCCTGCGTGTCGCTTGTCACACCCTACGAGTTGCCCATCGTCAAAAACTGGCCAGCCGTTTTTGAACAACTTCGGCCACGCGAGTCACTCACATGTTCGAACGTCGGCAAAGGTTGGACTGTCGTGTTGAGGCAAAGAACGAGTAAAAAGTGAAAATGCGTACAAAGTGACAGGCACTTTGAATTGTGCCTTCACCAACAAACTTCGCTCGTCGAAAAACTGTTGTACGACGAAACACCTTCGCTGGATTGACGCCACTTGGTCGAATCTCGGACATGAATGTCCAAGGTACATGAATCACAAAGATGCAATTCCCCGTAGGATGGACATTCATGTCCGTCGCCTTCACCAACCCGCTTCGCCCGTGGAGAAATTGTTGTACGACGAAAAGCCTTTGCCGCATTGATGTCGTTTGGTCAAGACTCGGACATGAATGTCCAAGATACATGAATCACTTCTCGGCGTTATCGCAAAAATCCCAGCCAGCCGCTTGCCAATCTGGATGTATCCATCGTTGAAAGGAGTCAGCTCTCAGCTTGGCTCTCGATCCATTGCTGCCGATATACTGAATCACTTTCTCAAGGTGCGTCAGGTCGCGAATTATGCGGTCGTAGCTTTCCTGTTCCCAAATGCTGCCGGTTTGGTTTCTGCGGCGATTTACATGACGAGCGACGTAGCCCTTGATCCGCTGTAAAATCTCTTCAAGTTCGAATCCCGGCAGGGGCTTCATAATCGCGTGAGCATGGTTTGGCATCGTAACCAGACACGAAACAACGCATTGTGTTTCATAATGCCGGAGCGCATTGGCAAGCAACGTCGCATTTTCGCTCGCTGCGAAATGACAGGCTCCGTAGCCTCTATCAAGCCAGACTTCGGCCTTCTGCGTCACTGCGAATGCATAGGCTTCCCAATCTTCTTTACTGCGCGGATCAGGATGAATCAGTTCCCAGCGCCGGCGAATCGATCTGAGCATCTCAAGCTCTGCCGGAGGCAATGCATCGTTGAGACGAAATGTGACAAAGTACGTCGCACCATCCTGACGCCAATGTGGTAAATGCCGAGCGTAAAAACGTATCGGTGCGTGTGGCTGTAGTCCTCGAAAGCCAGGTGGTGGTTCTCGTTCGAAGGCGTCGATGACAGCCATCGGCACGGCCTAAGCCAAATGGATGAATTCTGAAAGGAGATTTTTCGCAGGCAGAATTGTTGAGCAAGGAGCGACGTACGTCAAGAGAGTCTGCAATTCCCCGTAGGATGGACATTCATGTCCGTCGCCCTCACCAACCAAACTTCGCCCGTGGAGGAATTGTTGTACGACGAAAAGCCTTTGCTGCATTGATGTCGTTTGGTCAAGACTCGGACATGAATGTCCAAGATACATGAATCACAAAGTTGCAATTCCCGTAGGATGGACATTCATGTCCGTCGCCCTCGCCAACCCGCTTCGCCCGTGAAGAAATTGTTGTACGACGAAAAGCCTTTGCTGCATTGATGTCGTTTGGTCAAGACTCGGACATGAATGTCCAAGATACATGAATCA
>CAZFDW010000029.1:0-7624 GCA_964517865.1 uncultured Chitinophaga sp. | reverse complement strand
AAAGCCTTCGCCGCATTGATGTCGTTTGGTCAAGACTCGGACATGAATGTCCAAGGTACGACTATTCAGTCTCCGGCGTCGAAGGTTCACCAACCAACGGCCACGGCTTCAGGGCGGGGTCGATGATGGTGTCGAGTTTCCAGAGGACAACATCAAGCTGCAGTAAACGAACCTCCACAGACGGAAGACCGGAATCAGCATTCCACGTCCATGTTCCCGTTTTTGTAATGGTCGGTTTAGTGTCTGAGGAATTGCTGAACGTGCCTTTGACCTTGAATTCATCCGTCTTTCCGGCAGCTCGCGTCGCCAGAAGTAGTTGCAGCAATCCGTCGCGGTCCGGAAACTTCTTTGCCAGCTCATTGGTCACTTCGCGCCGTTCGTTCGCCGTGAGCGCTGAGTTTTCAAGTGCCGTCTTAAAAAAAGTCCCACTTCCGATTGTCTCTGGCATGATTTCCCTCATGCGATTCATGAGTGCGTCGATTTGTGCCGACGACGGTAACGCAATAGATCGCGAATAACGACTGTGCAAGGATTCCATTCCATTGTGCTTCAGGATCGCAACAATCATTTCCCCAAGCCACTCGTCGCGTGCCAGGTCAGTCATGCACTGCACGGCAACGCTGTAGCGTCCATCGGCCATTGCCTGACCGAACGCTTCTGTAACAGCACGCGGCGAAGCTCCATTCTCACGATCCTGAGTAATTCGAACCTGCTGTTGCAGTTCAGCAGAAGTACCGATGCTGTCAATTTTCCATTGGCCATTTACCAGCCGAAATCGGACCGGAATCGGTGCGTCTTCGCCAGTCCGTTGAAAATATCCAACAGCACTTTCGCTCGCCTCCAGCTGCACATTGACCAAGGCGTACGTTGCCGGTTCAAATGGACGTACGCCGCGTGTGCCTGAATTGACGACACTGAGAAGAAACCAGGCGTTTCCAAGGTCTTCGGAGAAAAACAAAGCTGATTCCTGAAGGATCGCATCGATGTCGTCTGGCTGTCCGTCGATCAGCCGTGACTGAACTGTTTGCAATTGACGCTCAATTTGTACACTGAGTTCATCAGCCGGGCGCGCCTTTTCGAGGAAGGTTGACAATGACTCCACGGCAGACTTATAGGCAGAGCGATGACCGTCATCCAAATCTCCGAATTTATCCTGATTGACGGCCCAGCTCTCAGCCATGTACCAGCGAAACTTTCCCGTCCGTGTGAAGCAGTCAGCAACTTTCATCCATTCTCGCGATTCGTATGCCACTTTGGCGTTCGCCACCGCCATCCAAGGGCCGGGCTCGCGGTAATATTGTTCAAGCAATAGTGGCAACGATCGTGCTTTATTATGAACTGTCGTCATCTTACAATCAGTAATCATCCATTCAAACCAACGGCCGCTTGGCACAATTTGAATTTTGAGCGGCATATCGGAAACTGCCCATCCGAGAATGCCAGGTATGCCAAATATCGCCGGCGGTTCATCAGAACCCGGCGGAGCAACTCCGCCGATTGTTCCCGGTACGCTCGCGCTGCGAGCGAATAAACACAATTGATCCCGGAATGCCTTCTCAATCTCCAAAGGAACCACATCATCCAACTTCGTCCAAAGTTCATTCTCGATCTGTCGCAACTGTTCCGGGAATGGCTTAATCTCCGTCGTCTGCGTACCACTCTCGTCAACGCTGACAAGCGAATGCAGAGCTTCCTCTTTCAAATAACGTGTATGAGTTTCTTTCAGGATTTGGTTGACCGCCGCACGCTGTTCCGCCGAAAGAGACGTGAAGTGCCAATTTGGTAGTAACGGGGTTCCGTCGTCCTGGAAGCAGATTGTGGGCTGTGAACTGAACGTTTCGGACATCCCTGCCGTGCCACCTGGACCAGTCATCACTGGACGTCCAATGTTCGTATCTAGGCTTTTGTTAGGAATTCTGTCATTCGTGGGCGGTGATTCGTTTGGGTTACTGGAAACGATAACATTGTGAGATCCACCCGTTATCGTTTCTTGCGGACGCGACGCTCTGCGGTCTTCAAAAGTCAAATACAACAGCACGAAGATTACAGGCGTTACCAACGCACCTGCGATGAATCCTGCAACTCCGATTCCAACTTTTCTTTGTCTGGACGGGATTGCCGAGGGTGCCATCGCAGCCGGCACCTGCAACGCCTCCACATCCGTCTTCACCTGACTTGCCTGCTGATAGCGGCGGTCGGGTTCTCGGGCCAGAGTTCTCAACACCACTTCATCCAGTCGCACGTCAGTTTCGGCTCGTTCGGACGGCGGCGAGAAACGGCCGAGCGGTAACTCACCGGTGAGCAGTTCGTAGAAGACGACGCCCATGGAATAAATGTCGGCTCGATGATCGATGCCGGGCAGGCCTTCGATTTGTTCGGGGGCCATGTAGGCCGGGGTGCCCATCAGTTGATGAGTTCCCGTCAGAGTCGGCATTGTCGGCGACTGGCCAAGCAATCTGGCCAGTCCGAAGTCGGCGATTTTGACTCGGCCGCGTTTGTCGATCAGGATGTTTTCTGGCTTGATGTCGCGATGGACGACGCCTTCGTCATGAGCGAACTGCAATGCGTCACACAACTGCCCGACGATGGCAAGCGTTTCCTTTGAGGCCAGCTTCTTGATCGGTTCGGCTCGCAGTGCCTGTCGCAGTGTGACTCCATCAATGAATTCCATCAGCAGAAAATAGATGCCGTCGCGTTGTCCGAATTCGTACACGGTGACAATGTGCGGATGACTGAGCGACGCCAGCAGCCGGGCTTCCCGAAGAAATCGCTCGGTGAATCCTGCATCCGCGGCCATCTCGCCGGGCAAAACTTTCAACGCGGCGATGCGATCGAGTTCCTTCTGGCGGACCTTGAACACGGCTCCCATGCCACCAACGCCGAGCAGTTGCTGGATCTCGAGATGCGGAAACGCGGTCGCAAGTTGTTCAGTCTCGGGCGGTCTCCAGGCAACTCGCGGACCATTACCGCCGTATGTGGAGCTTTTCATGCCTTGCTGCAGCAGACACGCCGGGCAGAACGTTTGGCCGGAATTGGTCAGCAACTCACCGCCACACGTGATGCATGTGTTTGTAATCATGATGCGTTTCCTGCAGCTCCATGTAGCTTGGATATTCATGTCCGAGATTCGACCAAACGACGTGCCCGAATCAGTATCGTCACCGTAGTGGAGCAATTGATTCCATCGAAGAAGTTGCTTGGCCAAAACGACGGACAAGAATGTCCATCCTACGGTTTGCCTCGCGGCTATTGCTAACAATCAACAATCGCACTATTATCAGGAGAAGCGGTTTCCCGCGAACGTTACACGGAAATCCGCGAAAATCCTTTGTGAGCCAGCAATGATCTCGCCTGTTCCCAGTCCTGTGGCACGGCCAGCTCAGCGATTCGCGACGACGCGCTGGAGTCTGATCATACAGGCTCGACACGCAGACAACATACCGGCTCGGGCGGCATTGGAAGAACTTTGCGAAGCGTACTGGTTGCCGGTGTATGGCTTTATGCGGCGCCATTCCAACGATGTCCACGAAGCGCAGGACCTGACTCAGGGATTTTTTGCCAGTCTGCTTGCACGCGATGCATTGGCGGATCTGCATCCCGATCGCGGACGGTTTCGATCGTTTCTGCTGGCAGCGGCGAAGCATTTTGTCTGTAATGAATGGGACAAACAGACAACCGTCATCCGAGGTGGCGGAGTCGTTCTGTATTCGCTCGACTACGAATTCGGCGAACGCGAATTATCCCGGGAACTGAGTCGCGACCAATCCGCTGAAGCAATTTTTGAACGCCGCTGGGCTGTCGCAATGCTCGACCGAGTGCTCAATCGCTTGCGCGCTGACTACGAGCTTAGCGGAAAAACGACATTGTTCGAATGCCTGTCACCGTTTCTTTCCACCGCTCAAAATGGTCAAAGTTATTCTGGTGTCTGCGAGTCACTGCAACTCAGTCCCGAAGCCGTTCGTGTCGCCGCTCATCGGATGCGGAAACGTTACCGTCAGATTCTGCGCGAAGAGATTGCTCATACGACGGCCACACCGCAGGAAGTTGACGACGAGATTCGCCACCTGTTTGCGGCGCTGCGGCGATCATAGATCCGGATTGGCGGGCTCATTTTCCAATCGGCCGCTTCATTGTCGAATCAGCAACGCCTGATACGCCCCGTCGGCCGGCTGGCCGGGGTGATGCTGGATTTCTCGCTCCAGACGGAAATCCTTCAATGCCATCAGCACGGTATCGACGACTCCGCGGTTTTCTTCCGGTTCCATACTGCAGGTGGAATACACGACACGGCCACCGGGGCGGACAAGTTCACACGCCTGAAGCAGCAGACGTGTTTGCAGCACGACAAGTTCCTCAAGTCCATTCTGATCGAATCGCCAGCGCGCTTCTGGACGGCGATTCAGCACGCCGGTATTGGAACACGGGACATCAACCAGAATTGCGTCAAAAGGACCGGCGGGCAAATCACGGCCATCTTTAGGAATCACCATGGGCTGGATCGACGTTAACTGCAGTCGCGCTGCGTTTTCACGAATCCGCTGCAGCCGGCCGGTAGCCACGTCGCAAGCGACGATGGTCGCCTGGTCGCCGCTCAGCTCGGCAAGGTGAGTCGTCTTTCCCCCAGGTGCAGCGCAGAAGTCAAGAATGGATTCGCCGGGTTGTGGTGCGAGCAACAGCGAAGCCGACATGGCGGCTTCGTCCTGCACACTCCAGAGTCCTTCGGCATATCCGGGCAGCGTTTCCAGTCGCGGTGACTGTTCGAGCTGAATGCTGCCGGAAAGTGTTCCTGCCAAAGCTTTGCACCCGGCATCGACCAGTGACTGCAGCACCGTGTCACGATCTGCACGCATTGAATTCACGCGCAGAGATGTCGCGGGCGGATCGATCGTATGAAAACAGGCCGCAATCAGTTCCGCATCGGGCAGCCGCGACGTCCAGCGTTGCGCCAGGGTCTGCGGCAATGAAAAAGCATCCGCGTAGTATTGCATCCGTTGAGTCTGTGGATCGGGCAGAATGGGCTCGCCCAGAGTCCGCCATTGATTCTTTGACGTTGGAAGAGATGTCGCGGCTGGCCCGGTTGCTGGTGCGTCAGTCAACAACCGTCCGATGCCGCGCAGCACGCCGTTGACAAATCCTGTCCAGCGAGGACGATCCAGCAGACGACAAAGATCCACGGTGGAATCAACCGCCGCATGGTCCGGAGTCCGCGAAAACAGCAACTGATACGCTCCGATTCGCAGCACCCGCCACAGGTCGGGTTCTACTTTGTGGCGTGGCCGAATGATGCGTGACTGAACAACCACGTCCAGCGTCCGACTCCGGCGTACAACACCTGCAGCGACATCGAGTGCCAGCGACCGATCTGCACTGCTGAGCGAATGCCGTGCGTCAAGGTCGGCCATAATGTCCTGAATGAATCGATCCGACTGATCGAATTCCTGCAGCACCGCAAACGCAAAGATGCGGCCATTTTCATATGGGAAACGAACCTCGACAGATCCTTCGTCGGCTGCCGTTCGCGTTGACTTATTCCAGACGTCGCTCACGAGACGCCTCCAGGACGAAGCGAAGTCGATCGACCGACGCAGATTTTGGTTTGTTGCAGTGCGCAGACCATCGTTTCGACACGGTCCTTTCAAGAGTGACCTGTTTGACTGAGGGTTTCGGAATGCTTGACGATACGTTGTTTCCCAAGCGTCGCATTTGCATTGTAACATCGATTCGCGAAGATTCGTAAGTCATTTGGAGTGCGGCGACTTGTCGCCGCTTTGCCTTTCCAATACCGCATTTTTGTCAATCAGCGTGGGAAAACAGAAGTGATCCATTTCAGTTTCAGGTGAAGTCGATCGTACAAACGAACATCGTTTCCACAGCGAGATTACCTGAAAAAGAAAGCGGTGACGAGTCACCGCACTCCAAAGGTCGCTTGTTGAGGCGCTGGAATCTTACTCTGTTTTATGCGCACCATGCACGCACCATTGTTGCTCGTGTCTCCGACGCGAGCCTTCCCGCCACGGAGTGACGGGCAACTAAGGGGTGCGGGCAAAGCCCGCTTTAAGAATTCACGTTGTGCCATGGGTTTTGGGTAGAAGTTCTGCCTCTTGAGGGTGTATCCTTTTGTTTCAGGTGTTCCTGTATCGTCGCTATGTCCCATGTACAGGAACGGCAGAAGTCTTCAAGTCGAAACTCCGAACGGGCGTCAGCCATGAATCCAGGAACACTGCATGACATCCGCGCCAATTTGCTTCGTCGGCGTTGGTTCCTGAGAGACTGCGGTCTGGGACTGGGAGCCATTGCGGCAGGGGCGTTGTTGGCGCAGGATGCTTCTGCTGGTGCGACGTTGAGCGATGAGCAGGGTCCAAATCCTCTGGCTCCCCGGCAACCGCATTTCACCGGCAAAGCCAAGCGTGTCATCTACATGTTCCAGGCAGGTGCGCCGAGTCATCTGGAAATGTTCGACAACAAGCCGGAACTCACCAAACGCGACGGTCAGCTGCCGCCGGCAGAACTCCTGAAGGGATATCGAGCGGCGTTTATCAATCCAAATTCCGCGTTGCTCGGTCCGAAATTCAAGTACGAAAAACATGGACAGTGCGGGATGGAGCTCAGCGAAGTGCTGCCGCACACGGCAAAACTCGCCGACGACATCTGTCTGATTCGATCGATGCAGACGGACGCTGTCAATCACGCACCGGCTCAAATCATGATGAATACCGGATCGCAGCAGTTTGGTCGTCCGAGTTTTGGTGCATGGTCGCTCTACGGTCTCGGCAGCGAATCGTCCGACTTGCCGGGCTTTGTGGTGCTCACCAGTGCCAAGGGTACCAGCGGCGGGGCCAGCAACTATGGCAGCGGTTTTCTGCCGACGATGTACGGCGGCATTCCGTTTCGCAGCAAAGGCGATCCTGTTTTGTATCTGTCCAATCCGGCGGGCATCGATGATGAGAGTCAACGCGCGTCCCTGGATTCGCTGAATCGACTGAACCGACTTGAATATGAGGCTGCCGGCGATCCGGAGATCGCCGCTCGCATTCAAAGCTACGAAATGGCGTATCGTCTGCAGACGAGTGCTCCGGAACTGATGAACCTGGGAAGTGAGTCGAAGGAAACTCTCGAACGTTATGGGATCAAGGATCCCAACGAAGCCAACTATGCACGCAACTGTCTGCTGGCCAGACGCCTCATTGAACGCGGCGTGCGTTTCGTGCAGTTGTTTCATGAAGTCTGGGATCAGCATGGCAACCTCACGGCGGGAGTCCGCCAGAATGCACTCGACACAGATCAGGCCAGCGCGGCTCTGGTTGCCGACCTGAAAGAACGCGGATTGCTGCAGGACACAATTGTGGTCTGGGGCGGTGAGTTCGGTCGTACGCCGATGGTTCAGGGCGGAAACGACGGACGCGATCACCACAACCGCTGTTTCAGCGTCTGGCTGGCTGGCGGAGGTATCAAATCGGGGCATGTCTACGGACAGACGGATGAGCTGGGTTTCAATGTCAGCGAAAACCCGGTGCATGTTCACGATCTGAACGCAACTCTGTTACATCTTCTCGGCTTCGACCACACGCGGCTGACCTACCGCTTTCAAGGCCGTGACTACCGTCTGACGGATGTTCATGGTAAC
>CAZFDW010000028.1:0-26700 GCA_964517865.1 uncultured Chitinophaga sp. | reverse complement strand
AAGGACAATCAGCGTGGGGGCTCCATTCATGTGGCCCGGTTCAAGGCTCGTCACGGCGGAGCGTGACGGCTACTTTGCGATTTGCCCGTCACCGAAGCTGAACCTTCGTGAGAACGAAGATTATGCACTGGAACAACCTCTGCAAATCGGTGCCTGAAAATCTTCGCAGGAGAACAAGAAATCAACTGTTACAGGTACACAGACAGCAGCGAAATCGCAGAAAGAAAAATCCTGATTCCATCTGAGAGTGTTGTGCGTGTGCCCCGGCGTCACTCCACTGCGATTCCTCCGTGCTCCTCTGTGACCTCTGTGGTGAAAAATGCCTGACAGCGCGTTGGTGCGATCGTTTGGTTCAAATCCTGTCGAGAACAGCTTTTCAAGAGCCCAGAGTTACCCCATCATGCGATTTTCCTGCCTGATTGTCTTGTGGGCTGTGGCTTCCGCAACCCATGCCGAAGACGTCAATTTCAATCGAGACATCAAACCAATTCTCTCGCAGAATTGCTTCCAATGTCATGGCCCTGATGATGCGACGCGGGCGGCAAAGCTGCGATTGGATCAGTCTGACAGTGCCACAAAACCAGCCGAATCCGGGGCCACAGCCATTGTGCCGGCTGATCCGGAGCACAGTGAATTGCTCGCCCGGATCTCGTCCACAGATCCGGATCTGCACATGCCTCCGGCGGAAACAAAAAAAATCCTGACAGCCGAACAAATCGACCTCTTGCGGCGCTGGATCGCTGAAGGGGCGAAGTATCAAGGGCATTGGGCGTTCGAGAAACCCTCGCGTTCCGAACCACCGTCGGTGGATGCCGACCATGCAAGCAGAATTGCCAACCCGATCGATCGGTTCATCGCAGCCCGGCTTGAACGTGAAGGCCTGAGACTTTCTCCCGAAACGGATCGGTTCACCTTGATTCGCCGAGTGTCGCTCGACCTGACCGGACTTCCGCCAACTCCGGCGGAAGTCGATGCATTCGTGGCCGACAAGTCCGTTGACGCATACGAAAAAGTCGTCGATCGGCTGCTGATGTCGCCGCACTATGGCGAACGCATGACGATCTCATGGCTTGATCACGCCCGATATGCGGACAGCAACGGATTTCAGACCGACACCAGTCGCGACATCTGGGCGTGGCGCGAATGGGTCATCAAGGCCTACAACCGGAACATGCCGTTCGACCAGTTTACGGTGGAACAGCTCGCGGGTGACATGTTGCCAAATGCGACACCCGATCAGATCATTGCCACCGGCTTCAATCGAAATCATCGCCTCAACGGCGAAGGCGGTCGGATCGAACAGGAATGGTTTGTGGAAACCGTCATCGATCGCGTCGAAACCACAGGACTGACCTGGCTCGGTTTGACAATCAATTGCTGCCGTTGCCACGATCATAAGTACGATCCCATCACGCAGAAAGAGTTTTATCAGCTCTATGCATATTTCAACTCCGTCGAAGAATCCGGCGTACTCGCGCCGCAAGGCAAGAAGGGCGAAAACTCGCCGCCGCTGATGACTCTGGTGACGCCCGAACTGGAATCGCAGCAAGCGGAATTGCAGGCCGCCATCGCTGTCACTGAGGAACAAAAGAAGCTTGCAATGCCACAACTGGCGGCATTGCTGACCGCGTGGGAAGTGCAAGTAAAGTCTGAATCCGAGCAGGATCAATCTGTCTGGAAATCTGCCGAGCCGCGAAGTGTACAGTCGCTTGGCGGAGCTGAATTCGTCCGAGTGGATGACGGTTCCTGGCTGGCGAAAGGCAAGAATCCGCCGAACGACGAATACCGGATCGAGATCCCGCTGACGATGTCTCGCCTGTCCGGGCTGCTGCTGGAAACATTGCCGCACGCTGAATTGCCGGGGCAGAGTCTGGGACGGGGTTCCAACGGGAATTTTGTGCTGACCGGCGTGTCGGCGGAACTTGTTGTGGACGGTCAGGCACCGATTCTGATCGATTTGGCCCGGGCGGAATCAGATTATTCGCAACCCAATTACACGGCATCGCAGATTGATCTGAAGCCGCAGTCCGTCGGTGATCGGAGTCGTGGTCGAACGGGCTGGGCCATTGATGGCAATGATCCGGCAAAGAAAGTGGCTCGGCGAATTTTATTTGCTCCGGTAAAGCCCATCGAAGTCCAGGACGGCACCGTGCTGGTGATTCGCATGACACATGATTCGCAGTTCGCTGATCACAATGTGGGCTGCATTCGGTTTTCGATCAGTGACGCTGACATCGATCGTGTGGGGCTGGGAGAGACTGGTCTTCCCACGGAAATTCAGACCGTGCTGCAACTGGCTCAAGACGCGCGGATGCCAGCACAGACGCAGCAACTCGAGACATATTTTCGCGAACAAGTCGATAATCCCTTGCGCACGGCGGAGGCGGAGTTGAAGACTGCCCAGGCGAAACTTGCGGATTTCAAGGATGGGCTGCCCACAACAATGGTGATGAAAGAAGGCAAATCCCGCGATGCGTTCCTGCTGACTCGAGGTGAATACAATCATCCTGCGGATAAAGTCGAACGCGCTGTTCCGGCGTTCCTTCCCCCTTTGCCGCCCGGTGCTTCGAACGATCGGCTGGGCCTTGCACAGTGGATCGTAAGTGATACCAATCCGCTCACCGCCCGCGTCTGGGTCAATCGTGCGTGGGAACGGTTTTTCGGCACGGGAATCGTCAAGACCAGCGAGAACTTTGGCTCTCAGGCAGATTTTCCAAGTCATCCGGAATTGCTTGACTGGCTGGCTGTTGAGTTTATGCAGCCGACATGGTTGCCTGCTGTCAACGGTGTGCCGGCGCAGGCGTGGGACATGAAGGCATTACAGAAACTGATCCTGATGAGCGCCACATATCGACAGTCTTCCAGGGTGCCGCACGACGTACTTCATTTCGATCCGGAGAATCGATTGCTGGCCCGCGGGCCGAGGTTTCGGTTGTCGGCGGAGATCATTCGGGATCAGGCGCTGGCCATCAGTGGCTTGCTGATTTCAAAGATCGGTGGAGAAAGTGTGCGACCGTATATGCCGGAAGGCGTATGGGATGAAACAAGCAAGTATGGTGATCTCCGAGGCTACAAGCACGATCAGGGCGAAGGACTTTACCGACGCACAATGTACACGATCTGGAAACGCACAGCTGCCCCGCCATCGGCCATGTTGTTCGACGCTCCGAATCGCGAAGTCTGTACCATCAAGCGTTCTCGTACGAATACGCCGCTCCAGGCATTGGCACTGTTGAACGAAGTCACTTTCGTCGAAGCCGCGCGGGCACTTGCCGTGCGAATGATGCGCGAAGGCGGCTCGTCTCGTGAAGATCGTATCGCGTTTGGTTTTCGGCTGACGACCGGTCGTGAACCAAAACCAGCAGAAGTGGATGTCCTGCTTCAAGGATGGGCGGTCGATCATGCATCGTTCAAGGCCGCACCGGAACATGCAAAACAGTTGCTGGCAATCGGAGATTCCCAAGTGCCGGCAGACGTGGATCCCGTCGAACTGGCGACATGGACCGTATCCGCCAACGTCCTGCTGAATCTGGATGAAGTCGTCACGCGGGAATAGAATTGGCCCTTACTGTGTATACAGCTCAGTCGCTCCGCTGACTGAGATTTTCCGGTGCCAACCAGGGAAATCCATTACACACGCCTAATGGTAACCACCACGCGGCGTATTTTACGCTTGGGCGCCCGCAGGAATGCGAGTCGCGTCAACCGTGCAGCAGTTATCACCAATACACGCTTCGCGATTTCCAGGCTGATGGCATGGTATTTGGGAAAATCAGGAAAAGGTCTAAGAAACTATGCCTTGGCGGGTCCTGCTCCGTGAGAGGATGAATTCGTCGTGATTCGAACCTGCCAAACACCGCAAACGAGACTTATGTTGGAACCGACTCCCCGAGTCAACGGTTTTGGTGCCACGGGCGTGAGTGAACTCACGCTTCAGTCGTTGTTCGATTCCGAAGAAACTCCTCTGCTGCGCTATGCATTTTCACTGGTCGGTCGCCGCGCGGTGGCTGAGGAGATCGTGCAGGAAGTGTTTCTGCAACTTCACACGCACTGGGATGATGTCGATTCTCCGAAGGCTTGGTTGTTCCGTAGTGTCCGAAATCGGTCCTTCAACCACATCCGCGATAATAAGCGAGAGCTTCTGAGCGAAGACGATGGCGATTCGCAGCTATCAATCGCTGAAGAAGATTCGCCTGAGGCTTCGCTCGTTCACATGGAGGCCATCGGAGCCGTGCGACAGATCCTGGAGGACCTCGACGAGTCCGATCGGCAACTGGTGAAATTGAAATATTTCAATGACCTCAAGTATCGTGATATCAGTTCCCAAACGGGACTCAACATCGGCAACGTCGGCTACCGATTGCACCATATTTTAAAAGAGTTGGCAGACAAACTGCGGAAGCTCGGATTCGACGAAAAGTCATGAACGAAGAATCACAAAATTCAGGAATCGAACCGGAACTCGAAGCTCGCGTTGTTGCTCTCGCGCTGGGTGAAGCGTCTGATTTCGAACGTGAAGAGCTGAATCGTCAGATTGAGCGGCGACCGGAGCTGGCAGCTTTCATGTTGCGGATGCAGAAAATCCATGGACTGCTGCAGGATGTTGGCGTTGGTGAGTTCCAGGCACCAGACGATGACTGGAAGCTGCCGACTGATCGACGCAACACGGTTCTGGCGGTGATTCGCGGAGAAGCGACGGTTCAGCCGGCCGTTCAGAAAGTCGATCAGTCTGTTCAAATTCAAGTGCCCGTTAGACGGCGATGGCAGTGGAATCTGACCAGAGTCGCGGCGGTTGTTTGTGTCGCTGGATTCATCGGAGTGATGGCGTTGCAGCCATTCTACATGGATGAACGAGCGGCTTCTGAGTATTTTTACGAGATGGCGAAAGGGGACGCGAACTCCGTACTATGGGGTAGAGCAAACTCGGTTCCGGTTTCCGCTGGTCGTGGTCGTGGCATCGAATCCAGCGCGCCAGGAATGTCGCAGCACGTTGTGACTCTGTCGGACGGGAGGAGCGAGAGCTTTGAACGCGAACCTGGAAGTACCGATGCAGATGTGCCGCTGTATGTAGTCGATCTGGACTACAAGAAGAGTTCAGAAACGGCGCTGTCGGCGATTCAGGGCACGCTGAATAGCGGGGCGACGGTCTCGAATAATGGAGACCTGACGGACGACGTCCAGTCTGTCGTTTCAAGCCTGGAAACTACGGTGCCAGAAGAAACTGTCGCTCAACACGGAGCGAGTACTCTGGAAAAAGAAGGGCGTTCCACTGCTACTTTTGACGTCGGGGCTGTGTCGTCGCCACCGGCAGTTGATCCAAATGTGCTCATCGCCGGGAATAGTGCGGCCATTACCTACAGTGGAGTGGGAAATGACGATCGCGATGGTGTGGCAGACTTCAAACCGGCGGCGCCGGATAAGGGCGAGGTGGCTTTTCCAGATTCGGTCGATAGCTGGGGTGACGTCAGCGATTCAGCTCCGGCAGGAACAGTACGACTAAGAGTTAATGCACCGGACGGAGACTCGGTTTTGCTCGGTGGAATCAAACTACCGTCGCCAGGCGAAAGTGCGCCCACCAGTGATGGAATAGAGACATCCACACCACAGATCATAATCGGAAATGAAGAAGAGGTTGTCGGTGAGACGTCTCTCGAACTCGCAATGAGCGATTTGCCTTTTCAGCTACCTGATCTGCAGCAACAGCAGGGTCAACGGGAATCTCTCAATCGCAACGCGCCAGGTGCAGATTTCTCGAAGGACAAGGCTGGTGTAGGGGCCGCTGGAGACAAGACTGATGGCGAACAATTCGGGAAAGAGGCCGAGCCGATGGATAGCCTCAGTCTTGCGGGCACAGCAGTTGATTCCCCGATGGCCGACAAGAACCTGAACGGCTTGTTGAGCGAAGCAGACAATGGATTGGGTACTGCTCCGCAGGACAGCGACAGATTCGGACGCGAGGGATTTGGAGGCGACTTCGGCGCCATTGGCAGTGACCGCCCTAGCGTACTCTTCGGGAACTTGAACTTAGAGATGCCGTCCGATGCCAAAGGCGACGCAGATCAGATTCCGGAAGGCATCACCAATTTCGACTCGATAGGGCTGGGAAAGTCTTCTCAAGCTGAGGATTCTGGCCGGGGCTCTATGGCGAGAACGAAGTCCGCAGAGGATTCGGCGGGAAAGCAAAGCTCCGAGTCGCTACAGGAAGCGATTACGCAGCCAGGTGATGAAAAGTCTGGCGGTAAAGGATTTGTGGATGGTCGGGCTGGCGGTGAGCCGTCCGGTTCCACCAGTCAGCCGATGAAATTGTATGGTGAGGACCCGAAATCAGGACAGACCGGCGATGCTGGTAATGCCACGGAAGAATTCGAGCAGAAGGCGAAACGTGGCGGCACGGTGAGCTCTGGTGGTGTTACTCCCGATAACGGTCGCGGGGTGGATCCTGACTTCGACATTCATGATTCCGGAACATCAACTGAGACGCCAGCATTCGGATCACGGCAATTGAGTATCCCGGGTGCAATCGCTGGTGGTGGCGATGGAATTCAGGACAACCGAGTGACGGAAAGAACTCGGTCACTGGCACCGTTGGTCGCCGCCGATGGTCTGCCTCCAACCACTTTCTACGTATACGGCTTCAATGACGCTCCACTCTCCCTGGAGAGTCTTCCATCTAAGCAAAAAGAGCAACAAGGTGAGTCACGACGACAATCTGGTGAACTGGCAAACCTATGGAGCATTGAACGATACGACAGGGACCCTCGCACGCTGAAAGAACTTGGCGAATCGATGAAGAAGCCAGCAGCGAAAACAGTCGCGCCTTCCGTCGGTCTGAATGAAACAACTGCAGCAGCAGAAGCGTTTTCGACCTTCTCTCTTCACGTGAGCGACGTTTCTTTCAAACTGGCCGCGGCAGCGCTGGCTCGTGGCGAATGGCCGGAGGCGGCAAAGATTCGTATCGAAGAATTTGTAAATGCGTTCGACTACGGCGATCCTCTGCCTGGCCGAGGTGAAAAGGTTGCTTGCATCGTGGAACAGTCGATTCATCCCTTTGTCCAACAGCGAAATTTACTGCGCGTCTCAATGCGGACGGCTGCCAAAGGACGTGCGAGCAGCACTCCGCTGCGTCTGACTTTCCTGCTGGACAACTCCGGTTCCATGGAACGAACCGATCGCCAGGAAACTGTACGCCGAGCCTTTGCGCTGCTGTCTCAACAGTTATCCCTGATAGATCAGGTCACACTGATCAGTTTTGCCCGGCAGCCGCGGCTCCTCGCGGAAAAGGTGAGTGGTGCTGCATCAGGGCAGCTGGTGAAACTGATTGATGAACTGCCAAGTGAAGGCGGCACGAACATTGAAGCGGCTCTGCAACTGGCCTTTGAAAAGGCAACAGAGCAACAGACCGCTGGTGCGCAAAACCGCATCATTTTGCTCACCGATGGTGCCGTCAATCTGGGTGATGCCGACCCGGAAAGCCTGTCGCGGATGGTCACAACGATGCGAGACGCGGGAATCGCATTTGACGCAGCCGGAATCAGTGCCGAGGGCTTGAACGATGACGTCCTTGAAGCTCTCACGCGCAAAGGCGACGGTCGGTACTACTTGCTTGATTCACTTGAATCCGCCGATGACGGTTTTGTACGTCAAATTGCCGGTGCACTCCGTCCGTCGGCAAGTAACGTCAAGGTGCAGGTTGAGTTCAATCCGAAACGCGTTGGCAGCTACAAACTGCTTGGTTTCGAAAAGCACATTCTGAAGCAGGAAGACTTTCACAACGACACAGTGGACGCCGCCGAGTTGGCAGCGGCTGAAGCCGGAGTGGCGATGTATCAATTTGAAGCCAAACCGGACGGTCAAGGAGATGTCGGTTCAGTGTCAGTGCGATTTCGTGACTTATCGACCGGACAGATGATCGAAAACAGATGGCCCATTCCCTACGAAGCCGATGCTCCACGTCCGGAACTGGCCGCTCCGTCGCTTCGCATCGCTGCCTCCGCCGCTCTGCTGGCCGCAAAGCTCCGAGGCGAACCGCTGGGAGAGACCGTCGATCTGCAGACTTTGTCCCACCTGATTTCCGGATTGCCCGAACAAGATCGCAACGACCTACGTGTTCAACAACTTCAACAGATGATCGGGCAAGCCCGACAGATGAGTGGGAAATAGACAGGAAATGAGTCGTGGAAATGCATAGCGATTCAACCCGGAACGGGTTTCACAACATAGCCTGGGGTCGATGCGCAGCGGCGCACCCCAGGTTCGCTGAGTTCGAAGGCATCGAACCCTGAAAGGGTTCCACTTTGCCCACGTGCGGCATCCAGCACCCTGTGGAACCCCGTTGGGGTTCACTGAATTTTATTTGGTTTTACCTGGGGTGCGCCGTATTCACGGCGACCACGGGCTTTGTTGTGGAACCCCTGTCGGGGTAGGAATTCGGACATGCTTTACAAACCGTTGGTGATGCACTTATAGCTTTGGAAAGTCCTTCACTAAATTGACCGATGGAACTGAATTGAATTCACACGTGGAAACTCACAGCCATGAACACGCGAATAACTGAGATGTGCAAAACGGTAATAACCCTGATCAAACCATCTTGCCTATTGGCACTCATCAGCGTAATGAGTCTCTCCAGTCATGCTCAGGACGAACCAGACGGTGCCAGCATCAACAGCTCCATAGGCAATGATGGAACCGGCACGATCATCGTCGAGGCCCATGGCCAATTACCAAAACCACCGGTTTTCTACACAGCCAGTGCCAACGCGACCGCACAAGTCGGATCTGAATCTATTGAGCAGACGATTGAGGTCGCCATCCGGGTCGTCCAGGGCGATGCAAAGACGGTGAGCTTTGGAATCAACGGTGAGGACCAGGTGACCGACGTCCAGGGCGAAGGGCTTAAGTCGTGGTCTGTTCGTCAGGAAGGTGCCCAGCGTTTCCTCGATCTGCACGTCAACGAGAAAGTCACTGAGCTCAAGGCGCAGATCAAGACTCGCTCTCGCAAACTGGACCTGCAGGCTCCCGATGCGATCGACCTGACCCACCTGACGCCTGGAGACTCGGTTGGTTTCGATTCCACCGTGAGTCTTCAGTATGCATCAGGAGTTGACGGAGTCGTGACGGATGCCACAGGCTTCGCTCCGCTTGTATTCGAAAAGGGGTCTGACCCTCTCCGGCCAGGACAAATGACCGATGTAATCGACTCGCCTCCAAAGGGTCAGACCCCTTTTCGAATAGGCAGGCCGAATCGGTTTCAAACCGCGACCGGCGGTCAGATCAAGCTCGTCGTGAATCGAGCAGGTGCATCACCCGGCCCCGTAGAACTGACGGAGACGACTTTGAAAGGCGATGTGCATGCGAACGGAGATTCGACTCACTTTCAGTTTCGCGGCACAGCCCATATCACGGAGCCGAATGCAGAGATCACCATTCTCTCTGGCAATGCAGCTGTCAATGAAGTGTCGACCGATCCCAACTATCGCCTTCGGCTTTCGACGGAGAGCGACCATCCCGTGTACAAACTCGTATTTCCCAGGGCAGGCACATTTCCGGTGACACTGGATTTTGTGGCTGCTCTGGCTGCACCCACCGCCAACGGGAGAAGCATGGATTTTACGATCGCCGCCAGCGCTGTTGTTCCGTTGACGATCAGTGGACTCGAGTCGGATCTCGAATTTCAACGCGACCAGGAATCGGTCGTGCCACTGCGTGACAGCGACAATTGGCTGGGTTTCCTGCCAGCCACTGGCCGTGCGAAACTGCAATGGAAAACCGCACGCCAAACGGGCGAGGGAAAGTTGTTCTTCTCGACCACTGGACGCATTGATTCCAAAGTTGGCGCGGGTCTGCTGCGTCAGGATCATCAAATCGACTATCAGGTTCTTCAGGGGGAACTGACATCGTTTCGCATCTTGCTGCAGGGCCCGGGAGAAATACTCGACGTCCAGGGCAGCAACATCGTCGCCTGGAATGTCAGCAACCAGGGCGATGACCGTCTGTTGGAAGCGACGCTCAGTCAGCCGATCACGGGCACCAGCCAGATCAAGGTCCGCAGCCAAACCCCGCTTGGTGCATTTCCGGTTCGTGTCGATGGACTGCGATTGTCTCCAGTGGGCGCGATCCGGCATTCAGGTTATCTGCGCCTTACCAATCTGGGATCCGTGCGTCTGGAACCTGCCGCTTTGAGCGGACTGACTCAGTTGGCACCGGACCAGTTTCCCGGTGATGCGATCGAAGCTCGTCAGAATTTTGTGTACCGCTTCCCGGCTGCAGACTACGCATTCACAGTCGTTGCGGACAGTATTGAGCCGGAAGTCAGTGTTTCCGAGCTGGTTGTCTATCAGCTCGCGGAAACTGATCGAGTCATCAAGGCGGACATTGAACTTGATGTGCGCGAAGCGCCAATTCGCGAGTGGGATTTCGGCATTCCATCGGACTATTCAGTGGTCTCGGTCACGGGCGCAAGTGTGGCGGATTACATCGCAGCATCGACAGTCGCAGACGGGCGTCGCAATCTGAAAGTTGTGTTCGGTCAGGACGTTATTGGACGACACCTGGTGACCCTGCAACTGGAAAAGAGTGAAGCGGCCTCGGCAGGGGACTGGGTACTGCAACGAATCGAATATCCCAACGCAAAATCGGTGCGGGGTGACATTGGAATCGTCAGTGCCCCTGGCTTTCGAGTCACCGTGGGACAAACAGATCTGCTGGTCGAAAAGCCGCTGTCGTACTTTCCTAAACCATCGCCACATCTGCAGCAGGCTTTTCGGATTCGTGAGCCTGGATGGTCAGCGACGATGCAGATTGAACTGCTCGACCGGAGTATTCAGTCTGATGTTTTTCACCTCTATTCGCTCAGCCAGGAGACTGTGTATGGCAGCGCTCTGATCAACTACTTTGTCACAGGCGCACCCGTTTCCGAATGGAAGATTACAGTGCCCGAAGCGATGGGCAATGTCATGGTCGATGGCCAGAATGTCCGCACCTGGCGCAGAGAAGCCGACACGTTGATTGTTTCACTGCATCAGCCGGTGATGGGCGCTTACACCCTTTTGGTGACGTTTGAAGAGAAGCCTGACAAGAGCAAGAACACGTTCCAGGCGGGTCAGATTTCGCCGACCGGTGTTCAGGGCGAGCGTGGCTACATTCAGGTCGTCAGCCCGATGCAGGTAGAAATTGAGACTGTGTCGATTTCCGAAGACATGCTGAAACTCGATCCACTGGAATTGCCCGCAGAGTTCCGTCTGCTAAGCACGGCACCTCCTTTGGGAACGTGGCAATACACGGATCGGCCATTCGATCTGAATCTGAAAGTCAGCTGGTTTGAGCCAGGCACAACAGTCACTCAGTTGGTTGAATTCTCGGAAGTCAACAGCCGTGTTTCGCAGGACGGTGAGTTGGTGACAGACGTCCTCTATTATGTCAAATCTCGTGGGCAGCGGACATTCAAAATCAAGATCCCCGGTGACCCCGTGCGTCTGCGGGCCGTTTCCGTAAACGGTCAGCCTGTCACCGCACGACAGGCAGACGACGGCACACTGATTCCGTTGCCGGGTGGCACAGATCCCAACATCCCGATTGAAGTGAGTCTGCGTTTGGGAAAACCGGCTGTGAAGAAATCATATCCTGAACTCGCGTTGCCGGTCGTTTTTTCACCGGTCCTCAAGACTCAATGGAATGTGACTGGTGACGAGAAACACGTTCTTGTACCAACCGGTGGAACAGTAGAACCTCCTGTGCCGGTATTGCGTCCATCCGGTTTTGACTGGGTTGCCAAACAGGGAATCATCTCGCTCTTCGTCATCGGACTGTTCACTTTCATCGGAATCTGGTCGCGCGACAAGACGGGATTCTGGCGGATGCTGGGACTGCTCAGTTTGGCCATTGCCATCTTTGTCTCGTGTCGAACTGCTCAGACCGCACTTGCACAAACCGGATCGCCGGAGCCGTTGCAACTCAGTCTTCCGATCCTTTCGGCAGGAGAAACTGTCCAATTGACGGTGAACAACATGCCGGTTTGGCGAGTGGATCTCTCCTTGATGGGGCTGGCAGCCGCGTTGGCTGGCATCGGAATGATTGTGTGGTCATTTCGTAAGCATGAAACGTTTCGAAGAATGCAGATCCGTTGTGGTGGCATGCTCCTGATTGCTTTGGGCGTGCTGTTGCAGGGCGACGGAGCACCGTGGTTTTATGGTCTGCTTGCCCTCACGATTCTGATTCTGCTATTCGTCCGCCCTGCCATCGAATCGATGCGCGACATCCGTCGCTGGATGCAGCGTGCTGCTGCACAGCGCAGGGCGAATAAAGCCGCAAAGCAAAACATTTCCGGCCCAGCAGCGGGCGGGCAAACCGGGCCCGCGACTGTATGAGGGTTGTGAAAATTGGACACAAATGAGTTTAGGGCCAACGGCCCGAAATGTGATCGCCCAGGGCAACGCCCTGGGGATTGGCCGTTACATAATCGAGGAGCCCTGAAAGGGCAAAATGTTGACATGTTTTTCACGCGGTGTGAATTGACAATGGCGAGCGGCTGGGCGTGAGCCCTCCGTGGCCCGCGCATGAACACACGGAGGGCTGACGCCCAACCGCTCGCCGCTGCCTCATTTCTGGGGCGTTACCCCAAGGCTATCACATTGTGCCGCGTTGCGGCTGAATCGCAGGAATTCGGACACAATTCTAAAGGTGTTGATCATGCAACTTTTTCTAACCAGGCTTTGTCAGAAGACCATTACCCGGCACCCGCTAGCGTCCGGTTGTGTCGAACAACCGTGGGCTAGCGCCCTGCGGCTGATGGGTTTTTCCACCGAGTCTGGAATCCGTCGCGGCATTGCAATGATTGCCTTCATCGCCGTCGTCTTTTCTTCGATGTGCACTTGTCTCGCGACAGTTCCCGATGGTTTTGAAGCGGCCGATTCGATCACGCAGCAGTGGCAGGTCACGCATCAGGATGCACGCTTGAAGGCAAGCGGAACGTTCGCGTTGTCCGGGCGGCCGGGAGACCGATTTGTTCTGCTGAAAGCGCCGGCCGTCCTGACGCATTTCGACGGAGAGGGCCTGCGTCTTACCAAACGTGAAGTGCCGGGAGTAGGTCTGACATACGTGATCAGCATTCCCCTCGCCGAGGAAGCCGCCAACCCTGATGAAGATCCCGAACCGGCAGCGGCGGGCCACTACAAAGCCACATTCGAGTATCAATTGGAGGCGATCAACCCGATCGAAGGCCTGCCGATCCTGACCGGAACGGCTGCAGTTCACGAAATCAATCTCAGCTACGACGAAGCTGGATGGGATGTCGCTGGTCCGACCGCTGTAAGAGTCGAACAGGTTGCAGCCGACGCCGACACGACACAGGCCAAAGTGCTGCTCGGTCCAGGAACAGCCAGCCTCTTGCTCAAACCGAAGGCCCGTAATGTCACGACGGAGAAGACGCAGTTTTTCGTTGAAGCCTCGAACCTCTTTCTACCCGGCCCCGGAGTCGTTGACGGTCGTCATCGCCTGAACATCCGTACTTCACAAGGGCAAGTGAGTGAACTCAACGTGCTTGTTCCCACAGGGCTGACCGTCAGTGCGGTCAGTGGCCCGGTCGGTTCCTGGCAGTTCGACGCAGACAGCGGCAGCTTGAAACTGGAGATAGAACCGGCTCAGTCGCAGACGTTTGATGTCATGATTGAAACACAACGCGGTCTCGATCCGCTGCCGGCGGACGTCAATCTGGCTCCGCTCCGCGTCGTTGATGCCAATGGGGAGGTCGGTCTGGTCGCGATCGCCTTCGGCCCTGAAGCCCAGCCAGAGAAGTTGGAACCGCAAGTGATGTCGGCCGTCAATCTTGGAGACTTCGACGCCAGCCTGATTCTCAATCCGCAAGCGGTATTGCATCGAGTTTATCGCTATGGAGCTGACGGGGGAGAACTGGCCGTGCGAGTCGCACCGGTGGCGTCGGAGGTTCGAGTCATCAGCAAACAGGTGTTATCACTGGGGGATGAACGAGTTGTCCTGGCTGTCAACTTCGCCGTCGAGATTTCGCGAGCCGGTTTGTTTCAAATAGGCTTTCCATTGCCCGACGGGCTTGAAGTCGAATCACTGACCGGCACTGCGTTGCACCATTGGTCGGAACTCAGTGAAGGCGGCAAGCGACAGATTATTCTCCACCTGAACGGCAAGACGATCGGGACTCAGAGTTTCTCACTTGCGCTATCCGGCACTGCACCGATCGACGTCGGCCAGTGGGAGATTCCCCATTTCGAATTGAACGCGGCCGCACGCCAAACCGGTGAATTGGTCGTACGACCTACAACCGGCATTCGGCTAAGAACCGTGTCACGTCAAAATGTGTCTGAAACCGACCCGCGCGACATGGGCGGCAGTGCTCAGGGTGCCTTGGCGTTTCGATTGCTGCAACGCGATTGGAATCTGGTGCTCGGCATTGAAAAACTCGATCCGTGGTTAACCGGTCAGGTGCTGCACGAAATCACGCTGCGAGAAGGTCAAACGCGATCGGCCCTGATCGCAAACTTCAATGTGCAGAACGCATCGATTGGTGCTCTGCGCGTCATTTTGCCGATGACAAATAAGGACGAGATAAAGACGCTTCGAGCGAGCGGCAATACGGTCAGTGATCTGGTCAGAACGGCACCAGATTCAAACATCTGGGAAGTGCAGTTCAAGCGCCGAGTGGTCGGCAAACTGCAGTTCCGCATCGAATACGAGCGTCGCGGTGATCGTGAGAACGAGGATGAAACTCTCAGCCCGGTCGGATTCCCTCAAGCTCGTCAGGTCTCCTATTACTTTGGTGTCCGCGCCGGCGGTCGACTGGAATTGGAACACGAAGCACTGACTCAAGGGTGGCAGCGGATCGACTGGAACACAGTTCCTCAGCCTTTGCGGGCAGCAGAAACCCGAAGTGCTCCAGCGCTTGCGTTTCGCGCCGTCGCTCCCGGCAGCGGGCTGAAGGTTCACGCCACGCGCCATTCACTGGCAGATGTGCTCAAGCTTCGTGTGGCCGAGGGGTCGTTAACCACTGTCCTGTCCCCGACCGGTGATCAACTGACCTCGGTCGATGTCATTATGGAAGTCATTCAACGCAGCAGTCTGAGCGTCGGTCTCCCGGAGGGCGGCGAGTTGTTCAGCATTTTCGTCAACGGCGAAAGTGTGAATTCCATTCGTCTGGGCGGCGGTAAAAATGCGTGGCAGTTCTACATCCTCCCGGGCATCGACGATCGCACGGCCCAGGTCCGCTTTGTCTATTCAGTCGCGGGAGATGGGTTAAGCAATCTGAAACTCAGCAGCCCTCAACTGAATGTGCCCCTGGAGAACATTCAGTGGAGCGTCATTGCACCCAAGGGCTTCGAACTGAGCGACAACGATGGCAATCTGGAGTTGATAAGTCAGACGAATCAGAAGGATTATGACCGTGACTCGTACCTGTCAAACGCGAGCGGAAAAAGACAAGTCCAGGCACAACAGGCGACCCAACTCCTTGAGCAGGCGAATCAGCTTCTCCAGGCTGGCGAGCAATCCAAAGCCCGTTGGGCACTTAACAGTGTCGCCAATCAATATGCGCTCGACGCCGCCTCGAACGAAGACGCGCGTGTCCAGTTGGAGAACCTTCAGACGCAACAGGCGATTGTCGGTCTTAATACGCGTCGTCAGCGTCTGTATCTTGACAACAGCCGGGATGACGTTGACCTGGTCGATAATGAACAACTTCGACAGGCGGCAGCGGAGAACCCGGTGTTGCAACAGGATCAACTCAACTTCCGCCCTCAGGAACTCAGCCAACTGCTGCGTGGGAATACGACTGCGGACAACGCGACCCTTCAGCAGATCGCAGGTCGACTGGTTCAGCATCAACATACCACCGAACCTGCTCCGCAGGCCATTATTATCAGCCTGCCTGAAGAAGGTGATGTCTATACTTTCGGTCGCAGTGTCCAGGTTGCCGAGAACGCACCGCTAGAGCTTGACCTTGACTTCGGCTCGAAACTCAGACTCCATCTCTGGCAAACGGCCCTGGTGTTTGCTCTGCTCGTCGGCATAGGCGCAGCCCTGGCGTTTGTCACAACAAGAGACGCGAAGCCGACGAATGAAACATTGGATGCAGTTTAGAACCCCTGATAATTCCTGCGTGAGCCGCGACGTTTGTCGCCAAGCCGTCTCTAATGTTTGTAGTGGGACCGATTTGCGATAACGGTGATACTGTGTGCCATGCCATTACCCGAATCTCGTGACAGTTCACTCGCCACCGAGTAAACTGCTGAGTGGCGATGCCCCACCGCCGACATTCTAACAGCGATTGTTTCGAGCCGTTTGTTTTTCTGTGGGCTGCGTAATCGGGTTGAACCTGAGCTTGAACAGGAATGCGACTCGCGGAGCGACGTCGCCTGCGGGCGATAAACTGTGACAGATTCTTCTACAACGCGATGCAACAATCTCTCGCTCTCTGAACTGATTGAGACTGCCTGCGCAATGGAAGTGATGAGTCCCAAACCGGGAAACGTTGCTCCCGAGCGGGAATTTGCGAATGCGACTATTGATGATTTCCTCAAGTCCGCGCGGGCGATCGCACCGGTGCTTGCGGCAGCGGGTGAACGAACTCTCGGGGAAACAATTCTCAAAGCTGTTCAGGCCACTCGTCGGGTCGTGAATCACAATACGAATCTCGGCATCATTCTGCTGCTTTCACCGCTCGCCAAGGTTTCCCTCGACAGGTCACTTGCGGTGGGCATTTCGGAAGTGCTGGATGCGACAACCGTGGCAGATAGCCGCTTGGTCTATGAGGCCATTCGGATGGCTCAGCCTGCAGGATTAGGCGAAGCCGGAGAGCAGGATCTGAATGACGAACCGACGGTCAATCTGCGGGAATGCATGCGATTGGCCGCAGATCGCGACATGATTGCGGCGCAGTACGGGAACGGATTCCAGCAAGTGTTGAAATCCGGACAGGATTGGTTGCGAGAAGCAGCAGCGATCAACGTAGCCCAGCCGCAGCAGATTTCATGGCTTGCAGTGCGACTGTTGGCGGAATACGGCGACAGCCTGATTACCCGCAAATGTGGTCAGCAGATGTCCGACGTTGTTCGTGAGAAGGCTCAGGAACTACTCGACAGCGGCTGGCCGATCCAACACCATGCAGCACCACAATTTGCAGACTTCGACGCCTTTCTGCGTCAAGACGGCAATCGACGTAACCCCGGCACTACGGCCGATCTGATCGCCGCAATTCTGTTCACCGCTCTTCGCGATGGCCTGATCATTCCGGTCGGCGACTGGTGCGTACCTGGCGATTTTCATGAGGCCGAACGGTAATTCCGACGAAAGGCCTGGGATCAATCGTATTTATGCACAAAAAACACGGCGTTCGCTTTCTACCGGGATGTCAACGATGACAATATCTCAATCCGATACAGTGCCACAGATTGTCGCTCTCCGCCAATCTGAAGATGTCGCACGTTAATTTTTGCTGCCGATCGCTGAATATGTCCAGTTTGCCGCATCAATCGAATCAGGCCGAATTGGCACGCAGACAGTGGGAACACTGCCTGCTGTGTGAGCATCGTTGCGGCGCAAACCGGGCGAACGGCGAACGCGGCCCGTGTCATGCGGGCGTCGAGGCTCGCGTGTTCAGACATCGGGTCGAATGCGGCGAGGAGCCGGAACTGGTGCCGTCACATCTGTTTTACCTGTCGGGGTGCGATCTCCGATGTGCGTTTTGCATTGCGGAAGCAAACGCCTTCGATCCGTCCCGAGGTCGTGTACTGACAGCTGAATTTCTGGAACGAGCGATTGCATGGGGAAAGACGCAGGGAGCCCGCAATCTGCAATGGGTGGGTGGGGAACCCACGATTCATATCCCGTCGATTCTTGATGCGATGTCGAACTGCACGGATTTGCCGCCGATCGTCTGGAAATCGGATTTCTACGGCACACCGACTGCGTTTGAATTGCTCGATGGCGTCGTTGCTGTCTACGTTGCCGATTTTAAGTTTGGCAATGATGCATGCGCTGATCGCATCGCACGAGTTAAACACTATGGCGCCGTAGTCACTCGCAATCTGAAGATCGCGGCGGAACAGTCGGACCTGATTGTGCGGCACCTACTGTTGCCGGGGCATCTCGATTGCTGTTTCCGACCAATCATTGAATGGCTGAGAACGGAAATGCCAGACGTCAAATTCAGTTTGCGCGATGGCTATCAGCCGCGCTGGCAGGCGCGACGACATTCTGAACTCGCCGCTCCAATTCTGCTTTCAGAAGTTGCACAGGCGAGACAACTCGCTGGAGAGGCGGGGCTGAATGTCATTGCCTGAGTCCCCGCCACCCCCCGCTGGAACTTTCCCGCCAAACCAATCCAACGATCTGTGCGATGAAGAGACCGCGATTACTGAGATCACTTTTCTGCCGGACGGGCGGCTCTGCCTGTTTGGTGCCTCGCGTGAAATCCTGGAACTTATGGGTTCCCTTCAACTGGGAGACACTTCGCTGGACTCCCGACTCGCTTCCCTGCGTACAACACAACCGGTTTTTCCCGTGAATGATCGCTGACCATGACTGACCAATCCCGCAAGCCTGAACGCCCCCCCGGAACGCCCCCAAATAAAGTGCGCCCGGCTGAAGGCAAGCGATCTGAGTCCGTCGATGCCCCGCGTACGACCACGCCACAACAGGAACTCGATGTCCTCATTCGAGCACGGTATCCGATTGTGTATGTCGTCAGCTGGGAGGAAGAACGGGTTGAACGCTGCCTGCGAAAAATTGCAGAGGCCAGAAACAAGAAGCTGTTCGTGTGGACGATCACTCAGGGCATTGTGCGCTCCGGTGCAGAACCGTCCCGGACTAAAACAAGTGGCAACAACACGACAGATCCTGTCATGGCCCTGGATGCGGTCGTCGATCAGGTTGAACCAGCGATTTATCTGTTTAAGGATCTGCATCCGTTCACGTCCGGCGAACGTTGTAACCTGACAGTGATCCGGAAGCTGCGGGATGTTGCCCATCATGTTCGAGATACGTACAAATCCATCGTGATCGTGTCACCCGAGATGCAGATCGCATCCGAGCTTTCAAAGGACATCACCGTCCTTGAGTTTGGACTGCCGCGTCCCGCCGACTTCAGTCAACTCCTCGACCGCATCGTCGAAGACGTCAAAGATAATCCGCAGGTGCGTATCAATCTGGAGGGAGATTCGCGTGAACGATTGTTGCACGCGGCACGTGGATTGACGCTGAAGGAGGCGGAGAATGTTTTTGCAAAGACTCTCGTGCTCGACGGAAAGCTCGACTCCGATGATGTCAGCGTGGTCTTCAGCGAGAAGCAGCAGATCATCAGGAAGAGCGGCCTTCTTGAGTACTACGAATCAAAAGAAGAATTTACCGAGGTCGCCGGGCTGACCAATCTGAAAGACTGGCTGACAAAACGCTCAATCGCTTTTTCAGACCGCGCGGCAAAATTCGGTCTGCCCGCTCCCAAGGGAGTGTTGTTGCTGGGTGTACAGGGCTGCGGAAAGAGCTTATGCGCGAAGGCGGTTTCGGGGCTCTGGAAACTGCCACTCCTGCGGTTTGATCTGGGGCGAATGTTCAGCAGCCTCGTGGGTTCAAGTGAGGAGAACGTGCGACGAGCGCTCCAAACCGCTGAGAGCATTGCGCCTGCGATTTTGTGGATCGACGAAATCGATAAGGCGCTGGCGGGTTCCACGTCTTCCTCGGGAAGTGACGGCGGTACGGCTTCGCGCGTGTTCGGTACGCTGCTGACGTGGCTCTCAGAGAAAACAGCTCCGGTTTTTGTGATCGCGACAGCCAACGACATCAGCCACCTGCCTCCGGAATTACTGAGAAAAGGACGACTTGACGAGATCTTTTTCGTTGATTTGCCGTTAGCTTCGGAACGGGAAGAATTGTTTCGGATTCATCTGCGACGGCGCGGCCGTAATCCCATGGAATTCGATCTGTTCGAACTGGCTCGCGGAAGCGATGGATTCAGTGGCGCGGAGATCGAAGAAGCGATTATTTCCGCACTTTTCGATTCTTTCAGTCGTCAGGTACCACTGGACACAAACATCGTCCGTGCCAGCCTCGCGGAGACTGTACCGCTTTCCAGGACAATGAACGAGGAATTGAGCCGACTTCGTAACTGGGCGGCAGGTCGTGCTCGACCAGCTTCCGGAGTGGCTCCCAAAACTACGGAAGAATCCCGACGAAAAATTGAGTTGTAGTCATTCGACTGTCCCGGACTGGTTGAAAAAGGTGTCTGGAACTCTGCGGCATCAGGTTTTCGCCGTGTATTCTGATGCCTCCAAAGTTCCAGACACCTTTTTCAACCCGATTTCCTGCTCCTGGTCGTGAATCCGGGACAGTCGAAGTAGACAAATTGCCCGGTCGTCGGTATCTCGTCGATGTAACGCGATCATGTGGAATATCTCGCGCGGTCATGAATGTCAGTATTGGCGAGCGGCATGCGTCAGCTTGCCGGTACAAAAACGAGGTACCGGAGGGCTCACGCCGCTCCGCTCGCCGGACTCATTTCCGGCCGCGCGAAGCTTGGTCTGTTCCTGTGTGAACTTGCTCAATTGCGAGGTGAGTTATGAGTACCGTGATGGTAATTGCTCCATTGGTCATAGCAAATTGGTCGGTTATTTCTGCGGCCGTCGTGGGAGCTGTCGGTGTACTGGGATTTTCCACAGTGAATGAAGGAGTGACCGCCAGTCGGCGTGTGAGGGAATCAAACCGCGCGGAAATTGAACTCGACGAAAGCGAGATTCTGGAGGGAAGCGGTGGTTCCGGCGAAGAAATCGTTGTTGAAAAAGATGACGTGCGTGCGATCTTCTCCCGCGATGCACGTGGTGCCCTGAAGGTCTGCGTGGAGGGTCATGGCCGTTCAAAGGCGGAACTTCGGAAGATCGGCGAGGAGTTGATTGGGCGCGTCACACAGCAGTACGTCTACCATCGCGTGGTGACGGAATTAGCAAACCGAAACATGGCCATTGTGAATGAGGAAGTGTCGGAAGATCGTACGGTGAAGATTCGCGTCCGTAACTGGTGATCAAAGATTACAGACGACCTGAGAAAGAAGACCATCATGGCCGAAGAACTTGAAATTGAGATCAGCCCGACCGGACAAGTCGTCGTCAGAACGATCGGCATCAAGGGATCAAAGTGCATAGATGCCGCTGAGTTTATTGCGAAGATTGTCGGACGCGAAGAATCGCGTGTCCTGACAAGCGAATACAATGAGACCGAGCAGCACGTCGAACGCCATCAGAACATTCATCGACGGCATTGAGGTTTTCGGAAAAATGGCCCAGTGCAGCAGCTGTCAGTTCCAGAATATGCCAGGCGTGACGCATTGCGGTCGTTGCGGAGCATCGTTGACCCTGCGCACTGCGGTCATCAATGTTCATCCGCCACGTGCCAATTCCTGGGCGAAGTCGTGGCGAAAGACGTTTTTGGCACGGTTCATGCGATCTGCGCGGGGATCGGCCCGGTCCGCAAAACGACAATGGGGATTCAGTCCGGACATGGAGTTTCCTTCGTTGGCGCTCCTGTGCCGTCTGGTCGTGCCTGGTTGGGCGCAAATTCATGGCGGGCAAGCGACGTTCGGAAAGGGTCTGCTGGTTGGATATGCGGTCCTGATTGCTGCCGCAGCAGCTTGCTTCGGGTCTTCAGCCTGTTCGTTCCTGCTTGGCATGGCTTTGGCCTGTCACGGCATTTCCGTTTACGACGTGGCTCGGCGGTCGTCGGTGGCACTCAGGGACCGCGTCTTTCGAGTCCTGCTGGGCTGCGGATTGCTGGGGGCGCTCGTGTACCTGCCCGCCTATTCCCTGGCAACACGCTATGTCGATGCCGTGGTGATTCAGCAGAACCGTTACCCATTACAGGCTGGAGACGTGTTGCTTGTTCGCCGTTTCAGCTACGGGCGATTGACTCCGCGCGTGGGTGACGTCGTGCAGTACCAGATAGCGAGCGACAGCGTCATGGGGCGCACAGCAGCCGGGGCCGCAGCAAGGTACGTTATTCAAGGTGCGAGAATCGATCGAGTGCTGGCCGGGCCGGGACAAGTCATCACCTGGGAAAACGGTCAACTCACTGTGGATGGACAGCGATCTCCCTGGCGACCTTTGAACCCGGGAGGAACGCCGACGTCGCTCGGCGTAACACTGCCGTCTGATTCATGGTTTATTTTGCCAAGTACCGATATTGTTACAACACAATTTCAGCCGACGCAGGAAAACTGGAAGACCTGGAGTATCGTGAAGACGCCTCAGATTGAAGGGCAAATTGTCTGGAGATCCTGGCCATGGTCGCGGATCGGCTTCGTTGATGACTAAAAGAAAACCCGGATTCGTCAGAATCCGGCACCGTGCATCATTGCTAGCCGAATTCTGCCGGAGACTCTACACAGCTACGGCGAAATGTTTACGTTGAAGATCAGAGGGAAGCGAATGGGTCGGTTCGACAAACTGGAAGTCTCAGCAGAACAGCCCGACGAACGACAATCGTCCAAGGCAGAAAACGCTCGCCGGGACAGGAGTTGGCTGGAACAGGCAATCGAAGAGCGGCGATGTGGGCACTACGAAAACGGGCTGCGATTGTATTCGAGAGCACTCGAAGAAGATAAATCACTTGTGACGGGCTGGCTGGGGCAAGTCCAGATGCTCATCTTTCTGGACGAGCTTGTGGAAGCGGAATTGTGGAGCCGCAAGGCCTTGGAATTGTTCCCCGGGAATGGGGACTTAATGGCCGGTCGCGCGCAGGCAGTCGGTCGCAGCGGAGACCTGACTCAGGCACTCCTGCTCTCCGACGGATCGCTGAAACAATCCGGGCAGTCGGCTTATCGCTGGCAGGTCCGTGGCGAATTGATGGCTGCGACGCGGCAGGACACTGACCGACACTGCTTTGACAAGGCAATGCAGGCCGATCTGGACTGGCTTGTTCCGCTGGAGATTGCCGGCGCCTACATCCATCTCGACTTGCCCGGTCGTGCGGTCGAGCGGGTGAGACGTTCCGTTGAGCTCGCGCCGGAACGATACTACGCCTGGTTTGTGCAGGGCCGCGTCGAGAGAGAGCTTGGTATGTCCACGGCGGCAAAAAGTTTTCGTCGCTGCCTTGATTTGTGTCCAGGGCATGTCGAAGCGGCAAGGTGCCTGCGGGAACTTGAGCAGAGTGGCTGGTCGCTGAAGCAGATGTGGCGTCGAATATTCGGGAGTCGATGATGTCGTGGTCGCTGGAAAAGATTCTGAAAGCAGCTCGCCATTTCCATGCGAGCGACGTGCACCTTATCCGTGATATCGCGCCGGTTCTGCGGATCAACGGCGAAATTCGACCCATCGACGGCGAACCGCTGGATGTCGAAACATTGACAGCAATTGTGTACGGCGTGCTGAATGAACCATTGAAGGAACAACTTGAACGTACCTGGCAGCTGTGCTTTTCCAAATACTGGCCGGAAATCGGTCGATTCCGCATGGCTGTTTACTTTCATGCGGGTTGCCCGGAAATGTCAATTCGGTTGTGCGAGACCGTCGTGCGTTCCCGGGACGAGTTGAAGTTGCCGCCCATTGTGGAAGAATTGACGCGACAGCCCAATGGTTTGATTCTGGTGACTGGCCCTACCGGAATGGGAAAGACGACAACGCTGAACTACATGATTGACTCCATCAATCGACATCGCCGTTCGAAGATTGTCACGATCGAAGATCCGATCGAATTTGTCCACGAGAACCAGCGCAGCATTATCGTGCAGCAGGAAGTGATGACGGACGTGCGATCGTTTCGTGATGCACTGGTCCATGTATTGCGTCAGGATCCGGACGTCATCGTGATCGGAGAAATGCGAAACCTCGAGACCATCGAAACTGCGCTGATCGCTGCCGAGACCGGGCATCTGGTGCTGGCGACACTCCATACACCGGACTCCGTTCAAACAGTTCAGCGCATTTACAGTGTCTTTCCCGCCGAGCAGCAGAATTCCATTGTCACACAGATTGCCAATAGCCTGAAAGCCATCATTTCCCAGAAATTACTGCCTCTGGCCAACGGCAAAGGCCAAGTGCTCGCCAGCGAGATCTGTATCGTTACCAATGCCGTTCGCAACCACATCCGTGAACGAACCGTGCATCAGATTTACAGCGAAATGCAAACGGGTCGAAAACACCAGATGCAGACCATGGACGGCGCGCTTCTGGACCTCTACCAACGCGGTGAAATTACCTATGACACAGCATTGTCAAATGCCCGCGAACCGTCCCATATTCAACACAAAACTGGACCAGCAATTCCTCCCAAGGCCTGAACGACTCTTGTGTGGTTTCTATGCTCCGCGCGGCCGGAAATGAGTCCGGCGAGCGGAGCGTCGTGAGCCCTCCGGTACCTCGTTTTTGTACCGGCAATCTGACGCATGCCGCTCGCCAATTGTCTCACTCGTGACCGCGCGGAGTATAATGCCTCCAAAGTTCCAGACACCTTTTGCAAAAAGGAAAACTGATTGATGACAAAATCTTCACCGGAAACCTGGAGCGTCCGCGTCACAAAGGACACGCTCGTCTTCAGCGCCGCACATTTCATTACATTCAATCGGAATATCTGCGAACGGATTCACGGGCACAATTGGCGTGTTGCAGCAGAAATTGAAGGGCCGCTGGACGAGAATCACTATGTGTTCGACTTTATCGCTCTTCGGGACGGACTTCAATCGCTCATACAGGAGCTGGATCACCGCGTTCTTTTGCCCGAACGGCACCCGATGATTCAGGTTGAAGTTTCCGACGACGATCGCGAAGTCACAGCTCGATTCGAGAACCGCCGCTGGGTCTTTCCACGCGAGGATTGTGTGATCCTGCCCGTCGAAAATACGACGGCGGAACTGATTGCCCGCTGGATCGCACATGCGCTCATTGCACGGCTGAAGCTGAATCACCAACACGGCCTGACGCGACTTCGAATCAGCGTCGAAGAAAACTTTGGCCAATGGGCCGACTGCTGGTTGCCACTGCCATATGCACAGGTTGGTCTTTGATGAATGCGGCACGATCGTCGGACGCACCATGGATTGTCCCGCCGCGAATTCCCGCACCGAACACTCCGCCCAGGAGCGACAGAGTTCCGGCATCGAGCGTTTCACGGCGTGTCGGTCCGCTGCACGCACGTCGCGGGCTGCCCGGCATGAGGAGTAAATGTTGAATTCAGAACCGACACCGCCGAGGTCTCTCGTGCATCCGAGTGTTCAGACTCTTCGACGGATGTACGATCGACAACGACGCGACCATCAAGACCCTGACGTGATTGTAGATCGGCAACTATTCGATCAAGATCGTAGCCCAATGACGCCGCAAACTCTTCGCGGTGTTTTCTGGTTTCGAGGACAATTGGGTCATCAAACATTTAGTATCTCCTGCGGCGTGCAGATGACCGGCGAACGAAGACCAGCATCACCAAGCACGTTTTCAATTTTACGCCGAAACGCTGGGTTGGCGATATGCCTGCAGTTCCAAGTCAACAAATAGTCGATTTTATTTAATGCGGTAGTCGCGATGTGAACGGCATCAACTGCAGCTTTTGCTGGCAATCCTACGCGGCGGATCAATTCTTGCGCGAGGTTCCGAGTCGCAGCATTGACAGCGAGTACAGGAATCCCATCCAGAAAGACAAGTCGTTCTCGTGCAGCCGTCGGATCACCAGCAGAACATTCGTCCACAACGGCTTGTGATGCGAACAGTTCAAACCTTGCCCGATGATCGTTCCACCATTCGAAAGTCATGAGTTGGTTTGCAGCAAAAATGATGTCCGCGCCGGGGCGAGAGGCCAAATAGCCGATGACAGACGTCTCAAGATAAACCGATGTCATGGGGTTTCATCTTTTCTGTCCGAACGACCGCGGTACATCTAACCCGGTTGTCGCGAGCGAGCATCCATCACGAAAACCCAACATCGGCAATTCGGGTTCAGCGTTTTGTTCGTTGCGACCTCGGGTTAGCCAACGCGTGCAAGATCGGCTGGACTGCTGAGATACTCACGAACATCAAGCTGCATGCGATCAACTTCAGCAATGAACCCACTTGCTGACAGGCGGTAGTTTGTCGTGTTGGTCTCCGTCTTGCGGAGCAACGCCAGTTGATCCTGCATTCGGCGAATTCTGGCAAGTGTAACCTCAAGTTCATTATCATTATTGATCATTGGCAGTCTCTACAATTTCTACAATTCCACGTTGCCGACCGTCACGTTTTGTTTGCCAGAATTCTATTGTAGCTTGTTCGCCACCAAAAGCAGCAGGCCGTCGCAGCCAAAACACACTGGCACCGAAATGTGCATCGGCGGAAGCATGATCAAGCAGAAGTGTCACTTCGGCGTCATACGCTGATGCATCGAAAGTTTCATCGAATACCATGAACACATCGACGTCGTTTGGATTTGGTTTGCTGGTGACAAACGACCCGTAGACCACAAATCGGGCAAGATGGCCAGTCGCAGACGCGATTTCGTGTATTCTCTGAATACGCTGAAACAGCAGGTCTCGATACCGACTCCGCGATCCGAAGACGCCTGCGATCTCTCGTAGCGTCGCAGCATGAATACCCTCCGGCAAATCGCCATCGGAGTTCAAGTCCGGGATCGAAATAGTTCATCTCCTGTTGCAACGAACGACCCCCATCAGCGGATGGCGGGGGAAGAGTATCGATGTCAACACGCGAACTACCGCCATTCCGCTGCATGGGA
>CAZFDW010000027.1:0-27028 GCA_964517865.1 uncultured Chitinophaga sp. | reverse complement strand
CCAACGCCACCCGCCAGCAATGTGTTTTCGGTTCCTGACACCTTTTTGTGCTTCTTTTTGTGCTCCGAGTGCAAATCTCATTGAGGCCCGGGCACAGGTTCACAACCGGGGCCAAACGAGGGTGTCGTCGCGGATGATTGTGAAGGTAGGTCGTTTCTGCCGGAAAGGACTTTCGCCGCAGGGCGAACCGCCATGGGTCGCACATCCGCTCTACGTCGCCGCGTGGCCGTTCTTTCGACCGCGACTCGTCGCTGGTCGCGGCGTGGCCGCGAAGTCCTGCTCGGCAAGCTGGACCTACCGAAATCGGCGACGGCACGCGCAAAAGTCCTTCAAATTGACCGACTCCTCGAAATTTCTCCGGCGCTTGTTATTCTGCCCGCGTTGGCGACCTTTTCCACCACGCTCCTGGGACTGCACGATGCCGCTGTTTGAAATTGAAACTGAAGCTCATATTATGATCGGCTGGGCGAGCAGCCTTGAACAGGCTGAACATATGGCTCAAAAATACTACCCCGAGGAACGTGTTCTGCGGATCACAAAACGCCCACGAGACATCTGGGTGATCTCCAAGCGATTACTTGGGCTGGAAGGCAAAGTCCGCCCGTGCGACGTCGCCCGCGACTGCCTCGCACGTGCATCGGGCGACAAACTGCACGCCATCAGATTGTACATGCTGGACACAGGTGTCGATCTCACAGACGCCCAGAAAATCATCGAAGCCAATATGTCCATCGGCTGGTAATTGTTGAGAAAACTCGAAATTCGAAATTCGAAATTCGAAATTTGGAATTCTAAGACTGCCAACTGCAATGAATCTGCTCAACACTGTCCGCGATCGATTCGCCGCCGCGCTGGTCGAAATGGTTGCCGATATGGCTCCCTGCCTGGAAATGATCCGACCGGCGCAGGATGCAAAATTCGGTGACTTCCAGGCGAATTTTGCGATGCCGCTTGCTAAGCAGCTCGGGAAGCCACCGCGTGAGATTGCGCAAATGGCGGTCGATCGCCTGGAGATTTCAGATCTCTGCGAACCCGCTGAAATTGTGGGCCCTGGATTCATCAATCTTCGTTTGCGCGATGAGTTCATCGCCCGACGTATTTCTGAGATCGCAGGTGACGATCGACTGGGTGTTCTGCCAGTATCGGCACCGCGAAACGTCGTCGTGGATTTTTCCGGACCCAATGTGGCAAAACCCATGCACGTCGGGCACCTTCGCAGCACAGTGATCGGGGATGCAATCTGCAGGACGCTGCGATTTGCGGGACACGATGTGACTGGTGACAACCACATCGGTGACTGGGGCACGCAGTTTGGAATGATCATCTACGGCTACCGCCATCTTCGCGACGATGCCGCATTTGCGGAAGATTCCGTCGGTGAACTTTCACGACTTTACAAGCTTGTCAATACTCTTTCCGACTTCCAGAATGCGGTGACGAAGCTTTCCGGGCTGGAACAGACGGCTGCAGCTCTGAAAACGCAATTGACCGGTCAGGAAGCGGCCGCTGGCAGCGACGAGAAAGCGAAGAAGCAACTGGGTACGGCCCGCAAGCAGATGTTTGCAGCAGATGAAGCGGTCAAGTCTGCCCGAGAGACGATTTCGTCCGTTGAATCGAATCCGGTCCTGCTGAAATTGTCACAGTCGCATCCGGGTATCGCGCGGCAGGCGCGCGACGAAACAGTGAAGCTTCATGCTGGTGATGCAGAGAACAATCGATTGTGGAACGAGTTCCTGCCTGAGTGCCTTGAGGCGTTGAATCGGATTTATCAGCGGTTGGGAATCGAGTTTGATCTGGCGCTGGGTGAAAGCTATTACAATCCAATGCTGGCCGATGTGGTGTCGAGCCTGAAAGCGAACAATCTGGCTCGCGAGAGCGAAGGCGCAACCTGCGTCTTTATTGAAGGCAACACCGCTCCGTTTATTGTGCAGAAAACCGACGGTGCGTTCACGTATGCGACGACGGACCTGGCAACGATCCGGTATCGCTGTGACACGCTCAAAGCCGATGAAATGCTGTACGTGGTCGATAAACGTCAGTCGGAACATTTTCAGCAGTTGTTCGCCACCGCCACGCTGTGGGGTATGACCGACGCCAGATTTCAGCATGTGGCTTTCGGTACGGTGATGGGGAAAGACGGCAAACCGTATAAGACGCGATCGGGTGACACCGTTGGCCTTGAAAGTCTGATCGACGAAGCAATCACAAGGGCGCGCAGGATCGTCGATGAGAATGACGACCGACGCGAAGTTCCAATGCTGTCGTCAGATCAACGTGCAACCGTCGCTGAAATCGTCGGCATTGGAGGCATCAAATATGCCGACCTGCATCACAACCGTAACAGCGACTACATTTTTGACTGGGACAAGATGCTGGCGACAACCGGCGATACGGCGACTTACATGCAGTATGCCTATGCGCGCATTTGCGGCATCTTCAGGAAGCTGGATGTCGATCGCAGTGCTTTGGTATCAGGCGGTTCAGCGATTCTCTTGACCACTCCTGAAGAACGACGTCTCGCTCTGCAATTGCTGATGCTTGGAACGTCGATTGACGGAGTGCTGCAGGACTACCGCCCGCATGTGCTGACCGGTTGGCTGTTCGAAACGGCAGACGCATTCAGCAAATTCTATGATCGCTGCTCAGTTCAGGATGCCGAATCGAAAGAACTGCGTTACAGCCGCCTGATCCTGTGCGATCTCATGGCCCGTGCGCTGCGGACCGGTCTGTCGCTGCTTGGGATTCAGGTGGCGGATGTGATGTAGCGAACCCAACGCCGGCGTTTGACTGAGGCGAAGTCCAGATTCTCGGCGTTTTCGTGAAGGGACTTAGTCGTGACGAGGTAACTGAACACTGGCGACTGAATCCTGAAAACTTCCTCAGTCTACACGGAGAGCTGACGCCCAGCCGCTCGCCGGGTTGTGGGGTCGGATGTCCGTTGATCGATTATCAACTCACCACAGCATCGCCGCTCAGGCAACTGACGCCGCAGCGGCTTTTGATGATCCCGGATTGCATGACGGCGATCAGTCGTTTGCGGTCCTGCAAAATCGAGATATCGGCCAGCACATCGCCGTCAACGATCAGCACGTCGCCGAGTTTTCCGACCGCGAGCGTTCCCAGCTCATGATCGCGGCCGAGAATTTCTGCGCCGGTCTGAGTCGCACATTTGATGACATCCAGTGGTTTCAGGCCGACGTAGTTCACGAAGAAAGATAACTCCTTCGCATAGTCGCCGTGTGGATTCCATGCGAATCCGTAATCGCCGCCCATTCCCAGTCGTCCGCCTGCCGCAAGAATGCGCCGTGCGCTTTCGGCACCGCCTTCCAAAGTTTCCTGGTGTCCATCGATCACAGCCTGCGACATCCCGAACTCAGGCCCACGTTCGACACTCATGAGTTCAAAATACAATGCAGGGACGACTGGAACATTTCGCTCCAGCAGCAATTCGAGCGTTTCATCATCGATGAACGTCCCGTGTTCGATTGCGTCGTAACCCGCCAGCAGCGCGTTCCTGATTCCAGCCGTGGCGCGGCAGTGACCAGTAACTTTCATGCCATGATTGTGGGCAGTTTGAACCACCGCGTGCATTTCTTCAAACGTCATGCACAGCGTGTGATGGTCGTTATGGTCGGCTGCGGCAGCATCACCGGTGGGATACGTCTTGACCCATTCAACCCCGTCTTTGACCAGTTTACGCACAGCCCTGCGTGCTTCATCAGGACCGTTGACGAGCAAAATCAGTCCCTCCATGCCGATCTTGCGGAATTCCGGATTCCAGTCCATCAGCCCGCCGGCGCCGCAGATCTCACGGCCGCTTGTCGCCAGTCGCGGCCCGATTACCAGGTCATTCTCGATGGCTTTTTTCAGCCACACATCAATATTGAACAAACTGCCGCCGCTGCGAGCCGACGTATACCCGCACTCCAACACCAGCCGTGCGTTGCAGGCCGCCAGAAGTGTGACGTATTCGACCGGGTATTTGATATCCAGATCTTCCAGTGCGGCCACATTAAAGTAGGTCGCATGAAAATGCGATTCCACAAGGCCCGGCATGATCGTCCCGCCGTTCGCATCCAGCCGCACAGCCGATTCCGGAACCAGCGGCGCATCTCGCAGAGGCCCGACGTAACGGATGACGCCTGATTCAATCAGCACACAGGCATCGGGGATGGCTGGTGCCCCGGTTCCATCAACGATCTGCCCGTTATGAATGAATGATGTGTCAGTGGCGGTTCGCATGGGGAATGACTTCGGAAACTTGTTTTTAAGGAGGGCGTCGAAATCTTCGCGCTGGAAGTATGAGTTTCAATAGCAAACGGGGAAGGAAGAATACAGAATGCAGTTCGTGGCGTGAAGTCGTCTGCGTTGCTCAGTCGTTCCGCCGACTGAGATTCCCCGGAGACAAAGAGATTTTGACTACAACGATGACTAATGTTGACGGCAATGCGGCGTTGTTTGTTGATCCGCGTCGAAAGAAGTTCAGGAGTGTGAGATTATGGTAACTGTCGTATTGCCACCTGAACTCGAACGAACCATCGTCGATCGAGCAAGACTGGCGGGTACTTCGCCGCAGGATTTTGTGTTGAAAATCCTGAATGATTCTTTATCGACATTCGCGGCTCAACAAATCCAAACCGCAGCTGCCCGAGGGCGAGCGCTCCGCGATGGCTCGGTGGATTGTGGAGTCTCGCTCTCCGACGAAGCCGTAAGCTCGGAAGGACTTTACGATTAATGTCGTATCTCCTGGACACAATTCTTCCCGAGGTTCCCAGAATTTTCGACGTATGGAAGCTGGTCGTCCATTCTCATTCCGTCATTGGCAAGCAGGTCCATGATGCCAGGCTTGTGGCTGTGTGTCTATGCCACAGTATAAATCATATCCTTACATTCAACATCAGGCACTTCAATCGATTTGCCACATCAGCCAATGGGCTGGTGATTGTCGATCCAAAATCAATTCCCTGGCACTTCCTGTGATCGTATGAACAAAACACACTCGCTCTCCATACCCGCGATTCTCGTGGTGTCGTTTTATTCTTGTCTGGCAACGCCAACTTTCGCAGATGACAAAGTTGACGTCCTGCGTCAGGAAAACCTCGTGGCATGGTGTATCGTGCCATTTGATGCCGCGAAACGCGGACCGGCGGAACGGGCTATGATGCTCAAAGAACTGGGTATCACGCGATGTGCCTACGACTGGCGCGAAGAACATGTGCCCACGTTTGAGCAGGAGATTCTGGAATACAAAAAGCACGGTATCGAATACTTCGCTTTCTGGAGTACACACGAATCAGCCTTTAATCTGTTTGAAAAGTACGACCTGCATCCGCAGATCTGGCAGATGATGAGTCAGCCTGCGGAAGAAAGTCAGGAAGCGAAAGTCGAAGCGGCCGCTCAGCAGATGGTGCCACTTGCGGAGCGCACTAAGGTAATGGGCTGTAAACTCGGGCTGTACAACCACGGTGGCTGGAGCGGTGAACCGCAGAATCTGATCGCTGTCTGCAAACGCCTGCATGAGCTTGGACAGGGTCATGTCGGCATCGTTTATAACTTTCATCACGGCCATGGGCATATCAGTGACTGGGCTGAATCGTTCGCGCTGATGAAGCCGTACCTGCACTGTCTGAATCTGAATGGCATGAACGAGCTGGAACAGCCGAAAATTCTGGGGATCGGGAAGGGGGCATATGAACTCGAAATGATTCGCACGGTCGTCGAAAGTGGCTACGACGGGCCAATCGGGATTCTCGACCATCGCGAACAACTGGACGCGCGCGAGTCGCTGCTGGAAAATCGCGACGGGCTGGAATGGGTTCGGAAGGAAATCGAAAAGCCCGGCAGCGGAGGTCCGAAGCCGGTTGCAGCCGTCGAGCCCGAAGCGGCTGCTGTTTCTGGCCGCGTTTATCCTGGGGCTGATGCGTACCGTCATCCGCCGATCACGATAGAAGCTCGTGCCACAATTCAGCGCCGCGATCAGTACAACATTCTTGTGGCGAGTGACACGAAACAATCGGCTGATCATTGGGAACTGTTTTCCATGGTCGGCAGCGGTGTGCTCACGGCCTATCTTCCCGGCAGGCAGCCGGATCATGTTCACAGTGAAGCCGTGATCTGCGACGGAAAAACTCACACCCTGTCGATGATCTACGAACCCCTTCGCGTGCGGCTATTTGTGGACGGCAAGCAGGTCGCCGATCAAGCCATCACCGGTCGTGACGCAGGGGCGCGCGTCCCTGGAGCATTGGCAGTTGGCAGTCTTGTCGAAGGAGGATTTGGATGTACCGGCCAGATCAACTGGGTCCGCATTTCCAGAGGCGCAAGAGACATCCCGGCTGAGCCTGTTATCGTTGCGTCGCGCGATGATTCCACCGTCGGGTTGTGGACCTACGATGGCAACGACGCGCCGGGCACGAACGGCGATCCAGCGAAGCCGGAAGTACAGCAGCGACTGATGCAGGAGATTCCTTACGATGCGGACCTGGTGACGCAACTTGTCGCTGAATCAGTTGACCATGGAAATGCGATCCGTGGTGCCGCAGTCTTCGCTGATGTGAAAGTGGCCTGTATTTCGTGTCACAAGATTGGGCCTCACGGTGGCACGTTGGGGCCTGATTTGTCGGCGGTCGCGAAAGATCGAAAACAGGGTCACATTGTCGAATCCGTGCTGTGGCCAAAGCGCGACGTTAAACCCGAATTCATCACGTTTCAGATTCTGACGGTCGGCGGCAAAGTATTCACTGGCTACAAACACAGCTCAGACGACAGCCAGGTCACTTTGCGTGATCCGGCCACGAGCAACCTGACGACGATCGCACGGGCCGACATCGAAGAAGAAATCGCGGGCAGCACCGTGATGCCAGCCGGACTCACGGCGGCGATGTCGCGGCAGCAACAACTGGATTTAATCCGATTTCTGAGTGATCTCGGGGCCGAAGGCAAACCGCTTTCAGAAAAACTTCAGGACGCCATCGCTCACAGTCAGATGCACGGCCCGGCTGAGTTTCCGTTCACGAAGGAGCCGCTGCAACCGAATCACTGGGCGAACGCCGGGCTGCCGGTGACTCGCGATCGTTTGTATGACTTCTACACCAGGCAAGCAGAGTTCTTTCGACAGCAGCATCATGTGCCAATGCTGCTGGCTCAGTTTCCGGGGTTGGATGGTGGCAAACAAGGGCACTGGGGTAATCAAAACGAAGCAGTCTGGGCGGATGGAAGATGGAACGAGGCACAGCTCGGTTCGGTTCAAGCGGGCGTTTTTCAGGCAGGCGGGGCGACAGTGGCTCGCGGCGTTTGCGTGCAACTTGGTGATCATGGTGAGCTGTCTGCCTGCTTCAATCCGGACACACTGACATATGACGCTGTGTGGTCAGGCGGTTTTGTGGGCTTTGACTCCGTTCGTCATGGATTCGTGAGCACGCTGCAGTTAGAGGGGCAGTTGGTGCCTGTGCCAAAACAGAATCCCCCTGACAAGGTTTTCAAATACCGCGGGTTCTATCGCCACGGCAATCGAGTCGTCTTCGCGTATCGAATCGGGGATGTCGAATATCTTGATTCACCCTGGGTCGAAGAAGGTAAGTTCGTGCAACATGTGGCACCGGCCGATCAGCATCCGCTGCGACCGATGGTGACGGGCGGACCAGCCCAATGGCCGCAGGTTCTGGAAACGAGAATCCTTCCTGGCAGCGGGCGTCCGTATGCTGTCGATACGATCGAATTGCCGTACGACAATCCGTGGAAAGTTCCGATGTTCTGCGGTGATCATGATTTCCTTCCGGATGGCAGTGCGTTGGTCTGCACCATGCAGGGCGACGTGTGGCGCGTCACCGGACTGGATTCTGGTGCGAATAAACCGGGCGTGGCTCGTTGGCGACGATTTGCGTCAGGTCTGCATCATGCTTTGGGGCTGGTTGTGGCCGACGGAAAGATCTACGTGCAGTGTCGAGATCAGTTGACTCGTCTTACCGACCTGAACGACGACGGTGAAGCCGACTTTTACGAATGTTTCAGTAACGCCTTTGTGACATCTCCTGCCGGTCACGATTTCATTTGCGGTTTGCAGCGAGACTCGGACGGCAACTTCTATATGGCCTCCGGCAACCAGGGTTTGGTTCGCATTTCCGCGGATGGTCAAACGGCCGATGTCATTGCCACAGGATTTCGCAATCCCGACGGTTTGGGTATTCTGCCTGACGGAACTGTGACGCTGCCTGTCTCCGAAGGCGAATGGACGCCTGCCTCAATGGTGAACGCAGTCCGAAACGCCACGACACAATCGCCGGCTGATCCGCCGCATTTCGGCTACCGTGGCCCGAAAAACGGCAAGCCACCTGAGCTGCCATTGCTCTACCTGCCACGTGGACTCGACAATTCGGCTGGCGGACAAGCGTACGTCGATAGTGATTCGTTTGGCCCGCTGAAGGGCCAGTTGCTCCATTTCTCATTCGGCGCGGGATCGTGGTTTGTCGTGTTACGAGACGAAGTCGGTGGGCAGCTCCAGGGGGCTGTAGTACCGATGTCAGGCGACTTTCGGTCCGGCGCGCATCGGGGACGCTTCAATCCAAAGGACGGTCAGTTGTATGTGTCCGGCATGTCTGGCTGGGGCTCTTATACGCCCGACGACGGCTGTTTTCAGCGCGTGCGTTACACGGGTGATCCCGTTCAGATCCCGATCGGATTTCATGCATTTGAAAACGGAATTCGTGTGACCTTTGCGGAGCCAATTGACAAGTCCATTGCCGACGACGCACATCGCCAGTTCGCTCAGTGCTGGAACTATCGCTACAGCGGCGCGTACGGTTCAAATGAGTATTCAACGACGCACCCTGGAATTCCTGGCCATGATCCACTGGCGGTCCTGTCGGCACATGTCCTTGCGGACGGGCGTTCTTTGTTTCTTGAAATTCCGGAATTGCAGCCTGTGAATCAACTGCACCTGCGGCTGCACGTCAACGACGAAGACTCTTTCACGTGTTCGCCTGCAGGGATCGGCCACGATCTGTTCGTCACCGTCCACAAACTTGACCAACCGTTTAAGGAATTCCCGGGCTACGAACCGCGCGAAAAAATCATCGCCGCACATCCACTGCTCACAGATCTCGCTGTCAACTCTGTGCAGACTCCTAATCCGTGGCGGCAGAAGATCAAGGGATCGCGTGAGATTGAAATTGAGACAGCGAGGAATCTTTCGTATGCCACAAAAGAATTCGCTGTCAAAGCCGGCGAGCCGCTTGCCTTCACGCTCTCCAACCCCGATGTCGTCCCGCACAACTGGGTTCTCACACAACCCGGTGCGCTGCAAATTGTGGGCGAGCTGGGCAATCAACTGATCGCCAATCCGGAAGCCTATGCACGCCAGTACATCCCCGAGACTGACAAGGTCATCGCGCATACCGACATTGTACCGCCGGGAGAAAAACAAACGATCTATTTCCGGGCCCCCGCGCAGCCCGGTCGGTATCCGTTCCTGTGTACCTTCCCTGGTCACTGGATGGTGATGAATGGTGTGATGGTCGTGGAGTAAAATGGAGTTGAATCTGTAGGCCGGACCAAGCGAAGCGCCGTTCCGGCAGGTCGGCCAAGTGCCGGAACGGCGCTCCGCTTGGTCCGGCCTACCCCAAAATCAAGTCTTGACGGAGCACTAGACCTCCGGGCAGCGGTGCTTTGCGATGATTTTCCGGGCAGCGCGCAATCCATCGACGGCGGCCGTCACGATGCCGCCAGCGTAACCAGCGCCTTCGCCGACTGGATAGATGCCGGGCAACGAGGGGATTTCAAATGTCGCCGGATCGCGATCGATCCGGACCGGCGAGCTGCCGCGCATTTCAGGTCCGACCAGCACGGCATCCTGCAGAAACTCCCCGCGCCATTGAGCATCAAGGATCGGCAGACCGGATTTCAACGCTTTCAGAATCGACGGTGGCAGTACGGCGGACAGATTCCTCGCACGTGTGCCTCGTTCGTACGAGGAAGGAAGTTGCTCCATCGGTGACGGCGTTCGATCGGCAAGAAAATCCTTCGCACGTTGGACCGGTGCGTAATAGTTGCCACCGGTCATTTCAAAAGCCAGCGATTCATACTTACGCTGAACATGGACACCTGCCAGTGGATGACTGCTGCCAAATTCATGCGGTTCGAGTGTGACCACCAGCCCGCTGTTAGCAAATGGCGTGTCATGCCGTGAATTGCTCATGCCATTCGAACAGTACATGTTAGGTTCGGACACGCTCGGAATCACGACTCCCCCGGCACACATGCAAAACGTGAACAAGTCTTTCTGGCCTTTCGCGATGAGTGAATAATCCGCCGCTCCGAGCAACGTCAGATAATCGGCATCGCGCCCGTATTTCCGCTGATTGACAGTTGACTGCGGCTGTTCAATTCTCAAGCCAAGCTGAAACGCCTTTTGCTTCAGAGGCAATCCGGTCTTCAGCAGCATTTCATAGGTATCGCGCGCGCTGTGACCGATTGCCAGCAGACACACGGACGCTTCAATGAAGCCGGATGATGTTTCCAGTCCCTGCAACTGGCCATTCTGAAAACTTAGTCCTTCCAGACGACAGCCGAATTTGTATTCACCACCGAGAGCTTCGATTTTTCGGCGGAAATTGCGACAAATAAGCGGCAGTTTGTTGCTGCCAAGATGCGGACGATTTTCGTAAACGAGTGAAGGACGTCCGCCACAATCGACGAAACTCTGCAGCACCCAGTCCGCATCCGGTCCGGAAATACGACAGGTCAGCTTGCCGTCGCTGAAACACCCGGCACCACCTTCACCGAACAGATAATTATTTTCGTTGTCGTGTGCACCGCCGGAATCGAAATCGCGAATCGCAGGCACTCGATCACGCACTGCCTGACCGCGTTCGAGGATGATCGGACGATAACCGTGCAGTGCAAGGAAATAACCAGCCAGCAATCCTGCCGGTCCCGATCCGACAATGACCGGCCGATGCGGCAGAGGCTGCGTGCCCGGTTCAGGTTCGTCAAAAGAAGGAGGAGACCATGGCGCGATGTCCATGCCGTCTGCAAAGGGCATCGAATCGGCGTCGGGAAGCGACAGAGACAGTGAATAGACAAATTCCATCCGATGGCGAGTGCGGGCGTCGAGACTTTTCCGCAGGATTTTCAGCGTCGAAAGTTGGTCTGCCGGCAGTTCCAGTCGGCGAGCCACCTCAGCAGGCAGGCTCTGTTCCGACATTTCCACCGGCGTTCGCAGATTCGTAATTCGGAAGAGCATTGACGATCAGCATCACATTTAGAGTCCTGCGGCTGCCAAAAGCCCGAACCTCAGACTTCCGCCCGCCCGCCGGCAGAACGGACAGGGTGGCGGCGAAGACCGTAAAAGTCAACGAGCCTTCCCGGGGTTTCAGTTCCGAGACGGAAATTGCTGAGCAGAAGTGATCCACGTTTAGCAGGATGTGGATGGTTAGACGATTGAAACGAGACTACGAATTCACGGAATTCAAAGTTGTGATATATCACATTGTTGCTAGAATCACTGCATGAGTCGAAAACGTGACAATGAGGTTCAACGATGGCGTTCTTCTTCTTTCACTGGGATGACGAAATCATTGAACATCTGGCACAGCATGGCGTCACACGGGAAGAATTCGCCGAAGTAGTTCAGAATCCGGATGAACGGGGAACCAGTCGATCGACTGGAAGGCCAACCGCTACCGGATGCACGTCAACAGGTAAAACCTTGTTTTGTGTTTACGACAAGATCGATGCTGACATTGTATTGCCGGTCACCGCTTACGAGGTCTGATTTTTTGTGGAGAAAACAATGCCGGAATCACCAAAATCCAGCCGACACAAGAACGTAAAAATGACGCCAGAACAGCGTGCCAGGTGGAGACGTGACGTTGCTGCGATCGAAGACGAAAAACCAGAACTCACGCGCTGGGCAAACGATGTGCAAGCCCGCAAACGAGCCATGTTGCAGGAAGTGACAGAACTGCTTCAGGCTGCCCGGGAATCCAGCGGCATGACACTCGACCAATTGCAGCAGGCAACCGGGATTGATGCGGCTCAGTTGAGCAAGCTGCTGAAAGCCGACGGCAACCCAACTCTCTACACGCTCCAGCGCGTGGCCGATGCACTCGGCAAGCGACTGGTATTCAGTCTGGCAGAGAAGTAAGCGATGGCAATACACGGTCGAAATACCATCCTGCATGACTGCTGATTTGCAACCCTGAACGCGGTCTGCCATCATGGAATTGGTAACTGAACAGGCAACCCATAATCTCCGGAGCATTAAGTTGCGTCCAGCGTACAATTTGACGACGTGGCTGGCGGTCATCGTCTGTTTCCTTTCTGACAGGATGTTGGTGGTTACGGCTATGGCTCAGATCAATGATGATGCTCCTGCGGCGCTCGTGGCGTCCGATCAGACTCAGAACGTCCCTATCGTGATTGCGCATCGTGGTGCGTCGAGTTATCTGCCGGAACATACGACCGAGGGCGTCGTGCTGGCGCACGCCATGCGCGCAGACTACATCGAACAGGACGTGGTTCTCAGCAAGGACGGCGTTCCGGTCGTGTTTCACGATCTGATTCTGGACGACTTGACCAATGCGGCAACTGTCTTTCCTGAGCGTAAAAGGGCGGATGGGCACTGGTACGCGATGGATTTTGCACTGGCGGAATTGAGGATTCTCACGGTCACCGAACGTCGTTCTCCATCGCGTCCGTGGAAAGACAAGGGTAATCGATTTCCGCTGGAATCCGGGAGTTTCCGCATCTCAACTCTGGCAGAGCATCTGCAGCTCATTCAGGGACTCAACAAGACACGTCCCAATCAGGCTGGAGTTTACGTGGAGCTGAAGAGGCCTGCAGAACATCGCGCCGCAGGTCTTGATATTTCGAAAGCCGTTCTGGAAGTTCTGACGCAATACGGATACGACGCGGCCGATGATCACATCTATCTGCAGTGTTTCGACGAATCCGAGGTCCGCCGTCTGCGAAAGGAACTGAAGACGCAGTTACTCATCATCCAGTTGCTGAGCCAACCGGCGGATGCTGCGAAATTGAAAACAATCGCCGAAGTGGCTGAAGGCATTGGCGTACCGCTGAGCCACGTGGTCACGGGTAAAAACCAGGACGGAACTCCGCAACTCACGGAACTTGTCCGGAACGCACACGCCAACGCATTGCAGGTCCATGTCTGGACTTTTCGCACGGACGCATTGCCAGGATTTGCAGGTTCTGCGGCGGAGTATCTGGAATGGCTGGTGGTTGCTGGCGGCGTTGACGGCATTTTTGCGGATCAACCGGACGTCGTCATCGACTGGCGAACGGCCCGCCGACAGCAGGTGAATGGTGGCAATTCGTTTCGCCTGCTAAATGAACGCGGTGAAGAAAAATCGCAATCGGAGGAGTGAAGCGACTCCCGGCGACCTCTTGACTGAGGACTTCTCTGTGGCTCTCGCAAGTCCGTCGTTTTTTTATTCGGGTATCGGCAAGTTCTGCAGTGCTGTCAGAACCTCGAATACTGAAGCGGGTCGGTCTGAGGCTTTTTTTGCCAAACACTTCAGGCATAGATTTTCAAGTTTCATGGGTATTTGATGCCGAAGCATTCCAGGTGCCACAGGGGTTTCACCGACCACTCGGGCCAGGACATCGGCGACACGTGATCCGACAAAAGGGGGTTGTCCGGTGAGCATTGAATACAACAGGGCTCCGAGCCCATAGATATCGGTGCGTCGGCTGATACGGCCGAAGATCGGATCGACTTGTTCCGGTGCCATCCATGCAGCTGTGCCGACGATTGAGGCGTCTGGCAGAGTGGGATCGGATGTCAGCCGTGCGAGGCCAAAGTCGGTGACGACGACGTTTCGTGTTTGCGTCAGAAGCACATTTGCCGGTTTGAGATCGCAGTGCATGATGCCGGCCTGATGAGCATGGTGCATGGCTTCAGCGACCTGCAGGATCCATGTCACAGCTTCGCTGATCGATGGAAGTTGAGCGGCGATTTCGTCAGCCAGGCTATGACCTTCAATCAGCTCCATGACGATGAAGTACACGTCGGCGTTCGTGCGACCGATGCCTTCGACCTCGCTCCAACGTCGGCATCGTGGACGGCGACTCCACGATGCGAATAGTTTCACTGTCAGGCAAGCCGTTTTTTTTTCGCAGTTGCTGCTCAAGATCCGCCAGGATGCGACGGACGGTGCGTTCAGACACACCGACGTCTCGTGCGATGTCGTCCAATAGTTCCCCCTGCAATCGCAATTCCAGAATACGACGATGTTGAAGCGGAAGTGAACGAAGAACAGATTCCACTTCATCTGCAAGTGCCACTGCGTCTACGGCAGAAGGCTGTTCTGAAATGACCCATGCATGCGAATCATCGCCTTTCGGGAACGCAGTCTCTCGCCGAATCGAACGCATTTCGGCCGCATGATGAGCCGCCGATCGATACAGTTTTCGCAGCGTGATCTTTGTCAACAATGCCCACAGGTCACCAGATTCCTCAATCCAGAAACGCCCGGCCTTGGCGCCGACAAAAAAGCTGCGGTAAGCCGACATCACCACATCTTCGGGATCGATGCGTTGAGCAAGTCGCGGGGACAGGCGGGTTTGAGCAAGTCGACACAGTCGCCGCAGATAGCGATGAAACAATTGTGCCGCTGCATCAGGTTCGTCGGCGACAAAACTGGCAAAGATGCGGGCTGAGGATGAGTTCAGGTCAGACATCGACAGGGATGTTTCGAGATTTTGGGATATTTCTGACTTCTTTGTCCGGTGAGCGGACTTCGTTCTGCATCAGCGAAGTGGAGCTTACTTCTTCCTGCAAATTCAAAAGGATCGTGCCATGACTCATGTTGTCGCTGAACCGTGTCATAACTGCAAATACACCGACTGCGTGGTCGTGTGCCCCGTCGATTGCTTCTATGAAGGCGAGTCAATGCTCTTCATCCATCCGGACGAATGCACTGACTGCGGTGCCTGTGTTTCAGAATGTCCGGTAAGTGCGATCTTCTACGAAAATCAGCTGCCAGAAGCATGGAAAGCCTACCAGACACTTAACGCAGAAATGGCTCCGCAGAGTCCGAATATCAATCAAAAGCAGTTTCCGCTGTGTGGATCATGATGTGATTAGGAGAGGCGGGCAAGGATGCACTTCAGGTGGCCGGGCTGGCTTTCGGCGGGATTTGGTGATTGATCTGTTGACGAGCAGCGGAAAACATACATAATCCGCCGCCGGAAGCGGCCTGTGGGGCGAACCAGCAAACTGAACGATTGTCTGTTTCCCCACGCCGAGGTCGTCTTTTGCATGTCGTGAGACTTCTCGAAACCGCTATTTTTGAGCGAACGGTTTTAGTGAGCGGCTCAGACAGACGACAGATTCGTTACAATTTGACCGTGTTCCCGCCGGGAACATTTGCATCGCGGGTGTAGCTCAGTTGGTAGAGCACGACGTTGCCAACGTCGTTGTCGAGGGTTCGAGTCCCTTCACCCGCTTTTTTCGTTGGCTTCTGAGGTCAACGGTGGGCCTTCTCCGAAGCAAGCCATAGGTGATTGGGGCAAATTCGGTGCAGGTGCGACAGTTTGAATGATCTTGAAGAGGTTGCAGAATGAGTTCTGAAGTAGCAGGGCAAGCCGTAGCGGACAGCGAAGAGACCGACTCTCGCATGGCATTGAAGGTTGAGATCAAGGAAATTGGTGCGTGCCGCAAGCACATTTCTGTAACTGTGCCAGAGGCCGACATTCGCACCATCCGCGACGAGGCACTGGGGGAATTGTCCAAAAAAGCCGAGGTGCCTGGCTTCCGCGTCGGCAAAGTGCCGGTTGCGTTGTTGGAAAAGCGATTCAAGAAAGAAATCACTGCGGACATCAAGCAAAAAGTGTTGATGGCCAGTCTTGAACAGCTTTCCGACGAGAGTAAAATCGAACCGATCAACGAGCCTCGCATTGACGTTGAAAGTCTGGATATTCCGGATTCGGGCGACTTTCACTACGAATTTGAAGTTGAAGTACGACCGGAATTCGATCTGCCGGATTATACGGGAATTGCAATCAATCGCTCCATCGCCGAACCGACGGCAGAAGAGTTGGAAGAATACAAAGAGCAGTTTCTGGATTCCTATGCCGAACGAGTCACAGTTGATGAACCTGCGGCGGCGGGTGACTATGTCATCTGTGACCTGACCTTCGTGCATGACGGCAGGACGATCCGCGAAATCAACGAGCAGAGCCTGCGAGTGATGTCGCAACTAGACTTCCCGGACGCCGTTCTCGACGGCTTTGATACAATCATGGTTGGTGCGAAGGCCGGTGAGACGCGCACGGCGAACATTCAGATTTCGCTGCAGTCTCCAATCGTGGAAATGCGTGGCGAGACGGTTGTTGCGACATTTGCAGTTTCGGAAGTTCAGCAGTCCCGCAGACCAGTGATCGATAAAGAGTTCTGCGAACGGCTGAATGCTGAGAACGAAGTCGAGCTTGAGACGTTGCTTCGCAGTTCGATGACTCGCCAGTTTGAATATCAACAACGGCAGGAAACCCGCCGCCAGGTGCTCGACAAGATCATGGCGTCGGCTGATTGGGATCTACCGGAATCACTTGTTCGTCAGCAGACAGGAAACGCACTGCGACGGGAAATGCTGGAAATGTCTCAGGCGGGCTTCACGCGCGAGCAGATCATGGCTCGAGAAAATAAGATCCGCCAGGATGCACTGGCCACGACAACGCAGGCGCTCAAAGAACACTTTGTGCTCGATAAGATCGCGACTGTCGAAGAGATTGAATGCCTGGAATCCGATATTGAGCGTGAAATGCTGACAATGTCGTTTCAGAGTGGTGAACCGGTGCGACGCATTCGAGCCCGCCTCGCAAAGTCGGGCATGATTGAGAACCTTGAGGCGCAACTCCGTGAACGCAAGGCTGTGGATTTTATTCTGGAACGCGCGACTTTTGTCGATGTGCCACGCGAACCACAGAAGAAGCAGGATCAGGCTTCAGCTCGTTTTGCGATCTGCGGTAACATGAATTCCAGTCTGATTGATGACACCAGTTCGGCCACTGCTTCCGCTGACGACAAATCTGCATAAACGTGACTATTCTCAAGAGACAGGCGCGCGTAGGATTACGCGGCGCCTGTTTTTATTGGCAGCATCCACATCCCATTTTCCAACGACGCAATTGAAGACAGCAGGATCAAGCGAATGAAGGACCCGCGATTCGAATACATGCCGATGGCAGCACGAGAGTATTCCGCCCAGCGTCAGATGACGGTCGGCGATCTGTTGCTCGACAATCGAATTATCTTTCTCGATGGACCGATTCATGACGGCAGTGCGAATCTTGTCATCATGAAAATGTTGTTTCTGCAGTCAGAAAATCGCCATCAGGACATTCATCTGTATATCAACTCACCGGGCGGTTCTGTCACAGCGACTTTGGCGATCTACGACATCATGCAGTTCATTGAGTGCGATGTGGCAACGTACTGCGTAGGACTGTCAGCCAGCGGAGGTGCAATTCTGGTCGCAGGGGGTGCGGACGGAAAACGCTTTGCTCTGAAACATTCCAAAATCATGATTCACCAGCCGTACGGGCAGGTGGGCGGGCAGGTTTCGGACATTGAAATCCAGGCACGCGACATTCTGGCCGCTCGACAGTTGCTCAATGAAATCCTCGCCAGCCACACAAAGCAGCCGGTCGAAAAGATCGCCAAAGACACGCAGCGAGATCACTATCTCACGGCAGTGGAAGCCAAGGCCTACGGTCTGGTTGACGAAATCCTGGACCGAAAACCGAGTGACAAAAAGAAATAGGCTGACCCGAACTGCTGCGATGCACAGCCACTGAATTTTCATCGCACGGGATGCGATGCGGTAATTGTTCTGACCCTGAACTCTTCATCTCTGCTGGATTTCGGAAATGACAGTACTTGTTCCCTATGTAATCGAAAAGAATGGCCGCGACGAACGCGCGATGGATATCTACAGCCGTTTGCTGAAGGATCGAATTGTGATCCTTGGCAGTGGTGTGAATGATGACGTTGCAAACAGCATCGTCGCTCAGTTGCTTTTCCTGCAATTCGACGACCCGAAGGCCGACATTCATCTGTACATCAACAGCCCCGGCGGATCCATCACCGCAGGCATGGCGATTTACGACACGATGCAATATATCAGCTGCGACGTGGCGACATACTGCATCGGTCAGGCCGCCAGTATGGGTGCCATTTTGCTGACAGCTGGCGCGCCAGGCAAACGCAATGCTTTGCCGAACGCCCGAATCATGATTCATCAACCGCTGGCTGGCATGGAAGGCACCGCAACAGAATTGGAAATTCACGCCAAAGAAGTGTTGCGGATTAAGGCCAGAATGAACGACATTCTGCTCAAACACACCGGTCAGACGCTCAACAAGATTGAAGACGACACCGATCGTGACAATTTCATGTCAGCCGAAGAAGCGAAGCATTACAACCTGATCGACAATGTGCTGGAACGGCTTAAGTAGTTGAGCAGTATGATCTGTTGAATTTCCCGCCAGCGGGCAGGGTGAAACAATAAAATCGGCCGTGAAGTGATCACTTCACGGCCCGTTTTTTATTGTACTCATTGTTCGCTGTCGCGGATCCGGAGGATTCAATCAGTTCTTTTTCGTCTGCATGATCTGACGAATTGCGACACCGCTGCGTTTGGCAATCAATTCCTTGCTGCCGTCGGCGTTAACCTTGATACCCACGCGCGTCGGCTTGTTTGTCTTCGGGCAGATCAGCATCACATTGGACGCATCAATGGCCAATTCCTTGTGGAGACGTCCGCCCTGTGGACTCTTTGGATGGCCGCGTTTGACGTGCTTGTAAACCTTGTTGACGCCTTCGATGACAACTTTTCCATTCTTCCGGTCCACCGACATCACCGGGCCACGAGTTCCTGAATCGTCACCAGAAACTACTTCAACCAGGTCACCCTTACGAATGTGCATCTCAAACAACTCCGAAAACACTGAACTGAGACAAAATAGGCGTAAATTCACTTCCCTGCGCACGCCGGGGAGCAGCGAAGCGAGGGAGGATGGCAGCTTTTGAACTGGAAATCAAGGCTTTTGGCCCGAAATCACGGTCTTTCGCACGGGTGAATCAAGTCTAAGCAATTCCAATTGATCGCAGATACTGAGTTCCCGCGATCATAGTCGCCGCGCACTGGATGGCTTCATAGATCGCTTCGTCGGAAAGGCCGGTCTGCCGTGCTTTCTGGACATGAGCGGCCGTGCAGGGTTTGCACCCGTTAATATCGCTGAGAGACAGATTGATCAACTCCACGGTCATGTCATCCAGAGACGTCCCCTGAAAAGTGTGCGCTCGTAATCCAACACCCATACCGTCGAACACATCCGTGCCGCTGATGTCTCGAAATTTGAAGAGCACGTTGTACATCGAATTGGTCGCTCCGACGGCCAGGGCTTCGGTCACTTCAGTGGTCGTCACATTGCGCATGGCGGCAAATGTCTGCAGGTATTCCAACCATTTTGTGCTGCCCGCCTGCCCCGCGACTGCGCAGGCAATGAGTAATTTTCGCTTTTCATCCAGCTTGCCGGCCGTGAGGACAAACTTTCGGAAGTTCATGAAAAAATCGTGAATAAACGCCGGCACGTTGGCCATATACTGAAAGATCTCCGGAATCTCAGTGACTTCAAAGATTTCACGGATACGGTCATACGTTTGAGCCGCTTTGTCAGCAGCCTGTTCAGCGGAGACGGGAGTCACAAATGGCATGTCAGCGGGTTTCCAGTATGAGATGTTGCGGAGACTGGGGGCTTGAAAAAGGGGTCAGGAACCAACAGTGCGGAGCACCCTTCGGGCCATTTGGCTATTGGTTCCTGGGCTTGGAAAAGGGGTCAGGAACCAATAGTGCGAAGCACCCTTCGGGCCATTTGGCTATTGGTTCCTGACCCCTTTTCCAAGCCCCCTACCACGGAGCTTCCATCAGATCCACGATTCGAGAGGCGAGGCGCTGGGCGGCTTCCTGTTGTGCTGTCGCGAGTGAATGGCCAACTTCCGGTGCGAAGCTGACATTACTGGCCTGTTGAGTCAGTTGCGGGCCGACTGGAAAAGTCTGTTGATGCAGAATCTGTCCGCTGCGGCGATCGACCCATGTCACTTCCGCTCCCAGCATCAGCTGCAATTCGCGTGGATCGTCGTAGCGAGTTTCGCTGAGCACGGACTTGCGGATTTCGACGATACGGCCTTTCAGAATCGTGTCAGCCGTATCCACATCTTCAAGCCGGTACGGTGTCCGCGTTCGAATCTCACGCTGCACGGCTTCAGTGAGCAGATAATCGAGATTTCGGCGGTTCGAGTCAGAGTTAAAGACCGGCACATGAACCGTTCGCACATTGTGCAGCGTCTGCGTTCCAAGCGTGTAACCGCAGCCAGCGATTGCAACGACGCTGAAGACAAGCATCCGATTGAAAATATTACGCAACATGTCACCGCGTCATGGCTGATTTTATGGTAGCGTCATGCGACCGCCACGGTCGTCGTCACTCGTTGAATTGCTGACCGACTTCACCGGGCCCTGACTCTTCCCAGGAGACTCGGACGGCGGCGGCTCGTTGGCAGGCAGGGATTCCACAAATTCCGCGACTTCCGGCAATCCTCGGAGTTCTTTCCGATCGATGGATTTCAGAATAGCTCGTGCGTCTTTGGCGTACGACGTATCCGGGAATTCATTGATGACCTGAATGCAGGCAATCGCCACGGCACGTGGTTTGCGTTTTTTCTGATAATATTCAACTTCATACCACGCCCGTTCGGCTTCCTGCAGATAGATCTTCTGCAGGTCCGTCCGAAGTTGCTGTCGTTCGAGGGATGCCGGGAACAAATGCAGGGACTGCTCCTTCAGCTTCTGGGCACCCTTGAGTTCTCGTCCCTCGTAGTACGGACCTTGATAACTCATCTGTTTCACATGTGCCCCAAGCACAAAAGCATCTTCCAGATGCGGGCTGTCAGGATATTCATCCCGCAGGATTTCGAAGTAACGATCCGCTTCGACAAAGTTCTGTTTGCGTTGATAATGCGTGGCCGTCAGCATTAATGCGTCATCTGCCAATGGTCCGGTCGGATCATTCATCCAGATGGATTTCAGACATTTGAGCGCGTTTCCCTGCGTATCGAACCATGGACGCGATTTGTCGTGAAAATTCGGCAGGATCGGGACGCGAATCGTCGGATCGTTCGAAGCCTTCGCAGGCGACGAGTCTTCAATCACCTTTTCACCGCTTACCTGACGAATAGAGTTCCTGGCAACGGGATCGGAGATCTCCAGCCATGTGCGCGCGATTGCGAACAGTCGCCGCGTGGCCGGCTCGACATAGCGCGTCGAGGGATAGTCCTGGAACAACTGATCATAACCGTCCTGTGCCTTGCCATATTCTCCCTGAGCGAAATAAGACTCGGCCAGATAGAACTGCGCTTCTTCGCCCAGAGACGTCTCTTTAAATTTTTTCGCTGCCTTCTTGCTGAGCTTGATCGCCTGATCGTAGTCGCGACGCTCAAATGCCGCACGGCATTGCTGCACCTGGCGGCGTTCCTCGTCAGAAAACCGTCGTCCCATTTCCAGCGGATTGTCTTCGCCGAAAAGTGAGCGTTCGAGCGGCCCGCGAATCAATCCGGGTTTGAGCATACTGGAAAGATCCAGCATTCCTGCATCGCCATCACGCGAAAATGTCGAGCATCCCGACAGCATGCAGAGCAACAGCACACCCGGAATCAACAGGCCACGTATCCCGGCATGCAGCGCAGGGCTTCGCACGTCGAGCCGATCTTCAGATCGGGTTCGACGTGCCGATTCCTTTCGGCGGTCGAGCATCCTGCGAAGCTGCATGGTGAAGAGATTCCCGATATGTGGTCGAAGTCAATGTTGTCAGATCTGGATATACCGCAATGTCGATGGCCGACGCCCGAGAGCATGAGTAATCGCGGATACGGCCAGCTTGTGACACTCCGCCGACTGTTTCTTTGTAAATTCAATGGTGCGAATTGTATCTGTAGATTCCTGAGTCAGGCGACGCAGGATTTCGATGGAACCTGATGAAATGGAAACTCCAGCGAACTCTTCACGTCGACAGGCTCCACAAAGCACACCGCCCTGGCTGACCCAGTGCGCAAACTGTTTGTCCGTTTCAACGGATTCACCACACACGGAGCATTCAAAGAGATTTGGAAGCAGGCCAATGAGCTGCAGGAGAGAGATTTCGAAGTGAATAATGACGGGAGACGAAAGGTGTTCAGAGGAAGACAGGGCCGACAACGTGGAGATCGCTAGATCGTAAATTTCCGGTGCCGGATCGAAATCTTCCGTCAGTCCGCTCAGCAATTCCGCGACATAGTAGCCGCCATAAAGACTGGTCAAACCATCTTTGGCCCCCGAATTCTGCGGCTGAAAGCGGCTGATGAGGCGCGCTTCCGTGAGCAGATTGAGGGTGCCGGAGGATTTCCTGATAAAGACTACGCGACACGCGGAAAGCAGGTCAAGAGCAGCATCAAAAGGGCCTTTGAGCCGTTTCGCTCCCTTCGCTAAAGCCGCGAACTTACCAAATTCACGACTGAAAAATGTGACCACCCGGCTGGATTCACTGAAATCCACCTGTCGAATAACGAGCGCATCAGCTTTTTCGAGCGACACTTGCAAAGAACTCCTGTGGATTTCCAGAGCACAAACCCGGCTTGTGCGATTCCCGCTCGCCGAACGCATTTCCGACCGCGCGGAGTATAGAAAATTGCCGACCCGGTTGGCAAAAAAAGAAAACCGCAGCGGAACGAGAGAGTTCCGCTGCGGTCGAGGTTTCTGAATTGTTGACTGTTGCAACTTGCCATCAGCCTGCTGAAATCAGTAGGTAATGATCGCGTCGATACCGAAGACGTTCGAGTTGAAAAGATCGTCATGGCCGGGAGCTGCTGCCGAATTCTGAGCTCCTGGAGCCCACATTTGGCGGTATTCCGGACGAATCGTGAGGTTTTCCATCGGCTTGATGTTCACGCCGTAGGTCATCGTGTTGTAAGACGTGCCGTCGGCCTTGTACCATTCCTGTCGAACACCGGCTTTCAACTTGTCGTTGATGGTGTAGAACAGGTAGTTGATCTGACCAGTCGAGTTATCGGCAACCCCTGTGGTTGCAAAGTCAGTTCCCAGATTGGAACCAAGGACGTCAAACTGATGGACGGACGACCATTTGTCCGACCAGGTTTGTGTCAGGAAGATGCTGTTGATCGATCCGTCACCACGTGCACCCATGTTCCCTGTGCAGGTCATGTACGTCAACGCCGTTGATTCTGACACGTTGTAGATGAATCCGCCGAGGAATACGCTGCCATCGTTCAGACGATCAAATCCTGTGTCCATGCCTGCGGCCCAGCCGCCGAGCACTTGCAGGTTGTCGCCAGCTTTGTAGGTACCAAGGGCACCGGTGTGAGTAAACGGTTCACTGTTGTAGAATGTCAACTGGCGGCTGAGGAAGAAGTTTCCGCCTGACGGAATCACTTCATAACCAACTGGCGTATAGAAGTGCCCGATTTTAACCGAGAGGTCTCCGAGCGCGGCTTCCGCGTACAACTGAGGAAGTGCCCATTCATAGATCCCATGGTCAAAGCCGTTGAGGTAGTCGTAGGTCCCGGGGTTGTTTCCGAACGACTGAGCTTCGTTACCGTCCACGCCATAGATCATTTCTGCGCGGAAACCAAGGCCGAGGCCGTTGCTGCCATCTGCCGTTTTGTTGATGTACAGGCCCTGCTGATTCAGGTTCAGGTTGTCCCACTCTTTGGCATTACCCAATCCTGCGGCAGGACCAAAGTTGACGTTATTAAACGCCCCATTGCCCGTGAAGGCACCGTCCGGTCCGTCCTGGTAGCCAAACTGTGTCCAGCCACCAAGAGTAATTCCGTTGCCGCAATCACCGAACAGGCCGCAGCCTTCGGCGGCTTCTCCACAGCCTTCGCCGCAGGCGTCTGCCACAGCGTCGCCGCAGGTAGCCGTGCATCCGGGATCGCAAACCGATGTCGGAGCACAGCAGCTGCCTGGGTCACAGCAACTCATGCCTGCCAGCTGCTCAGTGAGCTTCGTGCCGGCGTCCGCAAAAATCTGTTCACACTGTTTACAGTCCATTCCGGCAGGAGTGCAACATCCGTCAGCGGCGAACGCGGCGTTTGCCACCGTCATCCCACCGACAAGTGCCATACCCGTGAGGAATGACTTCCATGATCGCCTTATCATTGCTGTTTCTTCTTTCTCTTCCGTGAGTTCCTGCCTGCTGTCATTCCTCCCGAATGAAAACATGCAAGAGCCCGATTTATCTGCCATCAAAACTCACCGGAGTCACTGCGATCGGCGAATGATGTGACGAAAATCCCTGAGCCCACACGGCGTGGTAATTGCTCTATCGGGGGCTCATTCGGTATCGGACGGAAAACGATCTCATCCGCGCCTGCAATTTATTGAATTGTGTCGCCAATCAGAGAATCTGGTGATGTTCGAACACACAATTAGGCTTAGCTGCGAAGTCTTCGCGATCGACAATCTCGTCGCAGCTTTCCTGACTCCGGGCCGTTGGTGGGCAAAAGCTAAATTGCATCGAATTGATCATGACAATTCGCTGCGTACATCGGCAGAAATTGCCGAAGCCGCCTGCGGAACTCGGCCTGCCGGCATATGGCACTGCTGGATGACTCAACGCCACAAGGCGGGACTACAAACTATTCACGACTCGGTCGAAAATGAGTTCGGCGAGCGGAGCGGCGTCAGGCCTCCTGTACCGCATTTTTTGTACCGGCAAGCTGACGCATGCCGCTCGCCAATTCTTTCATCTCATGACCGCGCAAAGTATAACAAAGCCGTGGCTCTGACAGCCGGGATTACTCCACTACAACCTTTACTGCGACCGGCTTGCTGATGGTGGAGCCGCTGGTCACCTGGGCGCGGACTGTCAAATTCGGAACTTCGCCGGGCACAGCGGACTCGGGAATTGTCAGGTTCAGAGCGAAGGCCGCCTGACCAGCAGCGACGATGGCAGGTGCGGCTGCGTAGTCTTTGGGCAGACCGTCCAGTATGACCGTGAACTCACCGTCGTACGATGGATGACGCTGTACTGTTCCCGTGATGATGGCCCCGCCAGCCTTGGTGCCTTTGACATCGGTCAGCGGTGCGACCGTGATCGCGTCTTCGATGAACAGCGTCGTCGGTGCGGTCCACGCCCTGGAACCGACTCCGGATGCGAGCGGCTGTGTAACGAAGTCGGCCGAGATCACGACGTCGATCGCGGTCGTCGGCGTATCGGTCGGTACGCGGAAAGTGAGTGGAATGACGCCCTGCGAGACAGGACCGAACTGGAATTCATTCAGCGCGATGCCGGGCTTCTTCGGCGAATCAGGCTTGTTTGGATCTTCCAGGCGAACGGGTTCCGTCGTCATCATTTCAAATCGAACGAAAGGTGGTGTCTGTTCTATCAAGGGGAGGACACGCACAGGTATCACCGCTGAGAGGCCACGCAGCAGGATCGGTGGCGCGGCATCCAGCACGATCGTGCCGGAAGTCGGGTCGGCGGGGCCAGCCACAATGGCTTCGTCGGCGAGGGTCAGTGCATTCGTCGGAACCGCATCGAGAACCAGGGAGACCATTGCCGAAAATCCTGAAGCCAGCCCGTCGGCGGTTCCAGAGATGGTAAGCGCCTGACCTTCCGCAGCGACGTCCGGATCACCAGCTGCATTGCGAGTCAGCATTACCAACACATCCTGATTTTGCTCATTTGCCGCAATTGTCTGAGGCACAATTGTGACCGACGACAGACCTGACGTCGAAAGATGAATCGGGCCGGTGTAGCGAAACGAAGGAGATGTTCGTACAACCGACAATCGAAGGGGCGTTGATCCGTTCAGAGGCAGACGCACTGATTGTTCTCGAGTGCTCATCGTAAACGCCGGACGATCCGGGCGTGCAACCTGAAGCTGATAGACCGACGCCTGTGAACCCTTTTCGTTGATATCCCGCACGCGGACCTTCAATTGCGTCACTCCTTCCGGTACAGCAAAGTTGAAGGTCGGATCATCGGCTCCTGAATTCCCGTCATTCTGCGCGACAATTGCGTCACCACTGAACAATGCCAGGTGACCGCGCAACGGGGACGAGATCCCACGAGCGGCCAGTTGGAAGTTCAGTGTCTGTCCTGGCGTGACCGTCAGCAGGACGGTATCGGTTTCACTCGGCGCGGCGATCCGACCGCTGATGAACAGGGGCAGAAATGGAGTTGCGGTGAACGTCGCATCGACAGCCGTTTCCGGAAATGTGCCTTCGAGAGGTTCGATCACATGCACGCCGTTCAAAGTCCTGAGTGCCGGCAGCGGCAGGATGGCAACGCCCGACTGAATCACAATGCCGCCTTCATTCTCTTTGATCGACACCGCTTCTGAAATCGAGTTTTTGCTGAGGGTTCTCAATGACGATTCCGCAGCGGTGAAAGTCGCCGGAAACGCAATCGACGATGGCGGCAGATCACCCACCATCAAGCGCCAGATGCTGCCGCCTGCTGCCTGGAACTGCAGATCGTGAACTTCCGCCACGTAGAGGCCATCGGCTGGCAGCGTCACCGTTGCTCGTGCATCCCCCTGCAGTTCTGCTTGCTGCCACTGCAGTGCCAGGGGTGTTCCTTCTGCCGAACGAATTTCAACCACCGGATCCAGTTTCGAACCAACCCGCCGTGCTTCGACTTCCGCGACAATCTTCTGATTTGCCGTCCCCTGAAACCAAAGTTGCTTCTGTTCGGTGCCCGCAATAACGCCAGCCACCGCAACAGGCAGCGTCGTCGCAGGTTGCTCTTTTGTGTAGGTGCCGTCCGCTGCGGTCGGAATGCGATCGACCGCAATCACGGCAGGTTTGCTGACACCCCCAGCCGTGACGCAACGCACCAGATAGCGTCCGGGTAAAACGGAGTCTGCAACCGTCACATCAAAGAGTCCCAGGTTTGCGTTACCACCTTCCGCGACGGAGCTGGAAATTCCCGCCACGTCTGTGTGCAG
>CAZFDW010000026.1:3950-27621 GCA_964517865.1 uncultured Chitinophaga sp. | reverse complement strand
CCGATTCACGAATGCGGGCGGTTTCATCGCAATACGCTGCGGTACATCCTGAACCTCGTCTATTTTCCTCAGAGACCACACATCGTGCATCGACTGGATGCCAATACGTCGGGCGTCATGGTGCTGTGCAAGCGGAAACGCATCGCTTCCATCGTCCAGAAGCAGTTCGAAAACCGCACGGTGAGAAAGTCGTATCTGGCCAGAGTGTACGGGCATCCGCAACGGGATGCATTCTTCTGCGACGCGGCGTTAAGGCGCGAGCCGGAACATGGTGGCGTCAGGATTCTCGATCCACATGGCGATCATGCGTATACGAACTTCGAAGTTGTTGAACGATTCAACGACAGAACATCGTTAATCCGTTGTTTCCCGAAGACCGGTCGGACGAATCAGATTCGAATACACTTATGGTCACTGCAATTTCCGATCTGCGGCGACCCTGCGTACCTCCCGGAGAGCAAGCTCGGGAGCAATCGTACGCTGTTGCCGATGGAACCTGTGATGTGCCTGCACGCCGAATCAATTGCGTTTTCAGGGCCGGATCAGGAGATGCTGCAGTTTTCAGACCGGGCTCCGGCATGGTGCTTCAGCTTATAAACGAGGGAGCGTTTTCACGTAGGATGGACATTCATGTCCGTCGCAAGGCCAGAGACTGCTTCCGAAGCTAAGGTTAATGTTTCCCCCGAGTTTTGCGCCCAAGGGACCGTGTCTGGCGAGAACTCGGACATGAATGTCCAGGCGACTGGTGTCGCACTCGACTCGGAGAGTCAAGTTACGGGGTGTCGCACTCGACTCGGAGAGTCAAGCTACGGGGCGCGAATAGCTGAACAAAGAAAGCCCTTGGCAACGTGGTGCTGCCAGGGGCTTTTGAGTCTTCGCTGCGAGTCCGGAATTTGCAGAATGCTTTACGCAGAAAAACTGCTGCCGCATCCGCAGGACTTCACGGCATTTGGATTTTTAAATGTGAATCCACGTTTTTCCAGGCCCGTGTAGAAGTCGATTTCAGTGCCATCCAGAAAGAGATCGCTCTTCTTATCGACAACAACACCCACGCCATGATGTTCAACCATCACATCTGCTGATTCGTCGAACGAATTTGTGAAGTCGAACGAATACTGAAATCCGCTGCAGCCGCCGCCAGCCACGCCGACACGGACGAACTTCAGTTCCGGGCGGTTTTGTTCGGACATGACACGCTTAATTTCGCTTGCTGCTGCTACCGTCAGTGTTACCGACATGTGATTGCATCTCCCAAAAACATCATTTAACAGGATAGTCAGTAAAAACATGAATGCTGTTGCCATTTATCGCCGCTGGCGCGGCACAACACACATCATTTAACGAAATTTAGACTTGCAGCAGGTATACTTACAGGCGAAAAGTTCCGAAATTGTAAGATTCCCTCACTCCAGGACGTCTTTGATGCGTCAAGATGCAAAAATCACGCAATCCTGTGCCTGGCGGGGGAGCGGCGTGTCTCAACAATATTCACGGAGAGTACGGACAAGGAATTTCAAAATGAAGGTGCAATTGGGCTACCGCCTGTTTTCGGGTGTGGTGATGATTTTGTGCGCCGTGCCTGGTTGCAACAGTCTTCCCACAACCGGAACGTCGATCGCTGGAACTCCTGATGGCGTCGCCGAAATCATGGTGGTCACGGGAAGTGGTGAGACCGAACTGGAAGACATCGGTTTTCTTGAAGCAGTCGATCGCAAGGATCAGAAGCTTGTGCTGATCGACTTCTGGGCACCGTGGTGCGGACCCTGCCGTCAGTTATCGCCCGCGCTGGAGGCGACTAAGAAGAAATGGGGCGACAAGCTGGACGTTGTGAAAGTGAACGTCGATGACAATCAGGCTATCGCCCGACACCTGGGCGTCAACGGGATTCCCGATGTTCGTATTTTCAGCAACGGGATCCAGGTCGGGGAGTTCGTGGGTGTCATGCCGAAGGATGAAATCGACGGCCTGCTGCGATCTCTGCAATGACCCCCGCCAGGAATGACGCGGTTGCGCCCATTTCTCGGCGGCGATTATGGTTGTTCCGGTTGATCTCTATGGTGCTGGGACTGAGCGGCTTTGTGCTGGTGGAGCTGGTTTGCATGGCGGCGGGCTGGGGTGAATCGCAGCTCGGTGACGACCCGCTTGTCGGTTTCGAATCCGTCCGACCGTTGTTTGAGAAGACTTCTGACGGCCGCCATGTTCACACGTCGCCGGCGCGCAGAGGCTACTTCAAAGAAGTATCGTTTACGTTCGAAAAGCCGGGCAAAGAATTTCGCATCTTTGTGTTTGGCGGATCAACCGTGCAGGGCAATCCGTTTTCGATTGAAACCAGTTTTCCGACGTACCTGCAGATTGCTCTCGAAAAAGCGGACACATCGAGACAATGGAAGGTCGTCAACTGCGGCGGCGTGTCGTATGCCAGTTATCGCCTGCTGCCTGTGATGCGGGAATGTCTGAACTACCAGCCGGATTTGTTTGTCTTTTGCGGCGGACACAATCAGTTTCTGGAACACATCTCATTCGAAGAAGTCCGTGAATCTGCGGCCATCGCCGGACCGGCTCTTTCGATTCTCAATCAACTACGAAGTTTTAGAATACTGCAGCGATTGCTGAAAGACAGCGCCACCCCGAATCAGGTGAGCGGCACGGCGCTAGCCGCCGGTGGCAGATCAGCAACGTTGCCGCTCGAAGTGACGACATTGCTCGATCAACACAACGGATTGGCAATGTATCATCGCGACGACAAACTGGCAAAACTGATTGCCCGATCATTCACCGCAGACCTGCGGTCGATGTCTCGTCTCAGTCGCGATCATCATGTGCCGCTGCTGGTCATCTTACCGCCGTCCAACCTGAGCGACTGTCCCCCATTCAAGTCAGAATTTTCCGCATCGACCACAATCGCTGATCAGGCTGAGATCACATCACTCCTGAAACAATCAGGGAAACTTTCCGGTAGCGATCTTCCTCAGGCAATTATGCTGCTTCAGGCAGCAACTGGCAAAGACCCGCGTTACGCGCTGACATGGTACGAACTTGGGAAACTGCAGTTGGCCGCTCTAAATTTCAACGCAGCCGACGCCGCTTTCAGACGTGCGAAAGACGAAGACATTTGTCCTCTGCGAATCACAACACCGCTGGAATCTGCGATGCGCAACACTGCGTTCGAGGAATCCGTGCCGTTGATTGATGCCCATGAACTGCTTTCAAAACGCTGCAGAAACGGTATCGCGGGCAATGCGATTCTCGTTGATCATGTGCATCCGTCGTTTCGAGGCCACGAAGACATTGCGATATCGATTGCATCATGGATGCTGTCTGTCGATATGGCATCTGAAACGAACGCCACATGGAAAGAGGACGCCGCGCAGGAATGCCGCGACCGTCTGTCGGCACTCGACGACCTCTATTTCCTGCGTGGCCAGCGCGCCTTGCGAAGTCTGCGACTGTGGGCCGCCGGACGTGCTCACGAAACGCCCATCACCCCTCCGGACATTGCTGACAGAAATCAAACATCAGGAGAGACTGTGATTCGATCCGATTCTCTCGAAATCGCTCCGAAGTAGGGAACTGCAGGATCCGCCCGGACAGCGGGAGGATATACTCTGCGCGGGTCAAAATGGCTCATCTTTTCGTTGAACGACGACATCCCATTCGGTGAACATCTTCATGATCGTCAAACTTGGTCCCTGTCGTCTGGAATTGATTCAGGGAGACATCACTCAGCAGCATGTGGATGCCATCGTCAATGCTGCCAACGCGGCACTGGCCGGAGGCGGCGGTGTTGACGGGGCGATCCATGATTCCGGCGGACCTTCAATCATGAAGGAGACCAGCGAAAAATATCCGGAGGGCTGCGCAACCGGAAATGCCGTGGCGACTGCTGCGGGTGAACTGCCTGCGAAGTATGTGTTTCATGCCGTCGGCCCGATCTGGAAGGGCGGACGACAGGGTGAACCCGAGCAGCTGGCGATGGCGTGCCGCGCCTGTCTGCAATTGGCGGTGAAATACCACTGTGCCAGCGTTGCGTTTCCCGCGCTCAGTGCCGGAGCGTACGGCTATCCGATCGATCTGGCGGCCGCAAATCTGATCAAGACCACCATGGACTTTGTGCGCTGGCATCAGAAACCAGCGGTCGTCAGGTTTGTGCTGTTCGATCAGGGAGCGTTTGGTGCGTTCGCCCGCGCAGTCGAGGAAGTGGTACCGCGATGAGCGAGCCGTCGATTCGGAGTTTCACGGCATCGGATGGCTACAAGATTCACTTTCGCCACTGGAAGTCTGAAACGCCCCGAGGCATCGTCATCGCGCTGCATGGAATTCAAAGTCATTCCGGATGGTACGCTGCGTCGTCTCGTGCGATGGCCGATGCTGGTTTCGACGTCTATTTTTCCGACCGACGTGGTTCAGGTCTGAATGGATTTCAGCGTGGTCATGCGGCACACGGAATGCGACTGATCAATGACGTCCGCGCACTGGCGACACTGGCGCGGGATGAAAAGCGAGCGTCAGCGGACGGTGGTGAATTGCTGCCGCTGATCATTATGGGCATCAGTTGGGGTGGCAAAATTGCGGCTGCGGCAGCCTCGACATTTCCCGACGAATTCAGCGGACTGGCGCTGTTGTACCCTGGTCTGCGGCCGCGAATTCACCCAAACGCATGGCAACGATTTCGACTGAACCTTGCGCGCCGCTTTGAAATCACAAGGACCGACATCCTGGTTCCGCTGCGAGCCCCGGAATTGTTCACAGATACCGTCGAGTGGCAACAGTTCATCGCCAACGATCCACTGACCTTGCATACCGTCACCAGCAGTCTGCTGAATGCCGGCCGAGATCTGGATGTACTGATCGCCGAACGTACAGCGGACGTTCGCTGTCCGGTCTTGCTCATGCTCGCTGGTCGCGACAGGATTATCGATAACTCCGGAACGCGTATCCTTGTGAGCCGATTCGGAACCAATCACCTGACCAGCGTTTGCTATCCGGATGCCTGCCATACACTGGAATTCGAGCCCGCTCGAGCCGCGATTTTTTCGGACCTGACAGAATGGCTTGTAAAGCGTCCCACCGGCATTGCTCTCAGCGAGGATTGCCGGTAGAGCAGTTTGCTCGTACACTGCCCGAGCGGCGCGGCGCTGGCGGGTCTTGAGTTAGCCGTAGGGTGCGTGAAGCGGAGCGCAACGCACCAAATGGAAAATCGAAAGAGAATGGTGTGTTCCGCTGTCGCTGCACACACCCTGCCTGCTCTGATTCAAGACCCCGGCGAGCGCTATTCCATTCACGATTCTGGCAGTATCAAGCCCAACCTTCAGCCCTGATTGAGAGTCTAAGAGTAATCGCATGCTGGAACGCCGCGAACTTTTCCCAAACGTGATCGAACTCAATTTTCAGGCCCGCCGAAGGATGGGGTGCTGCGTCTATCTGATTTATTCCGGATCGGACTGGATGCTGCTGGATATCGGTTACGAAGATACGGTCGATGAACTGATCAATTTGATTCGGCAATTGGATTTTCCGCTGGCCAACTGCAAGTATCTGGTGGCAACTCACGCGGATGCTGATCATGTTCAGGGCTTCCAGAAAGCGAAAGAGATGCTGCCCGGCTCGCAACTGGTGGCGCATTCTGAAGCGAAGCAGATTCTGGAGTCCGGCGACCGAATTGCATCTTTTGCCGAAATTCCGATGCAGGGGATTTCGATTGAGATGCCGAAGTTTGTGATCGACAAGGAAGTGTCCGAAGGCGATGTGCTTCAACTGGGTGATCTGAAATTGCAGGTCTGGGATACGCCTGGACATGCGATCGGTCAACTCTCGTTCCGGCTGGGCACTTTACTGTTTTCCGGCGACAATATTTTCCGCGACGGCTGCGTCGGCAGTATTGACTGTCATCACGGGTCAGACATTCCGGCGTTCATCCTGTCGCTCAAACGTATCCAGGCCAGCAGCGTGGAATGGCTGCTGCCAAGTCACGGCCCCGCATTTCGCAACGATCGCCAGTTGTTACAGTCGGCCATCGATCGACTGGACCGTTACCAGCACATGGCCGACTTCGGAACTTGTGCGGTCGATTGGCCGCTGCTGGATGAATGGGAAGTTGAACTTGGCAAGGGAACGCATCCGGCAGCGAACAAATGAAACCGATGTCATTCACCGGGCCGGATTCCCGGAATATCCGTCAACACCGGACGTTTCTTGACGTGGCCGCTCGAGACGCCTATTCTGAACCTTTCGAAACGCGGATTTACTGGTGTTCAGTCGTTTTTTTGACCCAGGATTGAAGGGCGAATACAATTCAGGTGAATCCGTCGGTGTTTCGACGGCCGATGTTAATGTAGCCTGCCTCAAAGTTTTCAGTGGTTCTCCCCGAACTGCTTCATGATTTCCCGGTTCCTCGCCTCATTGGCCGGAGATTGCAAATGTTGACACTACTTGGACAACCCACCAGATACTGTGATGGAGTATCTCGTCGCAGCTTCATGAAGATCGGCGGCCTGTCGATGGGCGCTGTGGGCGGTGTGAATCTCGCCAGCATGTTGCGTGCAGAAGCAACGCTGGGCAACGCAAATTCCGGATCACAGAAGTCCGTTATCAATATCTTCCTTGGCGGCGGTCCGCCGCACCAGGACATGTGGGAAATCAAGACGGAGGCACCGCGCGAAATTCGAGGGGAATTCAGTCCGATCGAGACGGCCGTGCCCGGGATTCAGATTGGTGAATGCTTTCCGAAACTTGCGGCGATCATGGATCGGCTTGTTGTCGTGCGATCGGTCGTTGGCTGTTCCGGCGCGCACGATGCGTTTCAGTGCATGACCGGCTGGGAACGTAAGAGTATCGAATCGATCGGCGGCCGACCTTCGATTGGTGCGGTGCTGTCCAAAATGTACGGACCACGCGATGCCGGAATTCCTCCGGCCGTGGCGCTGGCTGAGAAGACGCAGCACGGACCGTGGTCAGAGCCTGGTTCCGCAGGATTCCTGGGATCGGCCTTTCATCCGTTTCGACCGAATGGTCACGGCATGGAAGACCTGACACTGAATGGTGTTTCACTGGATCGCCTGGAAGATCGAAGATCGCTTCTGAATGGCCTCGATCAACTCAAACGCTCAGCCGATGCGACAGGCACAATGAAGGGTATGGATTCATTTACAGAAGCCGCGTTCGGCGTGCTGACCGCCAATCGCCTGGCCGACGCACTGGACATCACTAAAGAGCCAAAGGAAGTTCGCGAACGGTACGGCGACGGCAAACCATACAAGTATCAGTACGACGGCGCTCCAACCTGCAATGAACACATTTTACTCGCACGACGGCTTGTCGAAGCAGGAGTTCGGTCGGTAACTCTGTCGTACGGACGCTGGGACAGTCACGGCCAGAATTTTGATCTTGTGCGTGATCACGGCGGCAAGCTGGATCAGGCCGTGAGTGCTCTGGTGCTGGATCTGGAAGAACGCGGCATGCTCAACGATGTCACGATTCTGGTTTGGGGCGAATTCGGACGCACGCCGCGTGTGAACGACGGTGCCGGGCGAGACCACTGGCCACAGGTCAGTTGCGCACTGATGGCGGGCGGTGGAATGAAGACCGGTCAGGCCATTGGAGCCACAAATCGACTTGGCGAATATGCCGTGGTCCGACCTGTCGATATGCAGGAGATCATCGGCACGGCCTATCACAATCTCGGCATTGATGCGATGAATACAACGTTGGTCGACCCCACCGGACGGCCGCAATTCCTTGTGGACATCCGCGAACCGATGCGCGAACTGGTGTAAGCCGCTTCAGCACAGGGGCTTCACGTCGAAGGCGTTGTAGGCAGTCACGAGGGCATTGGAAACTGTTTCGACGAGTTCCCGGCGGTGGACTGGTTTTTTCAACACGGAAAACGCCTGAGCTTCCCGAGCGTCGCGTTTAACTTCCTCGCTGGTGTCGGACGTGATCAGAATACACGGGCGTGTGAAGTCCATACGTTTGAGTTCTCGCATCGTTTCAATTCCGGTCATCACATGCATGTGCATGTCGAGCAACACGATATCGATTCGTTGGCGCTGCACAACGTCCATGGCTTCTTCCCCGGACTCGGCTTCGTGCAGGATCAGAAATGGACGATCTGCGAGTACGTCACGCAACACTTGACGAAATGCGGCGTTGTCATCGGTGATCAGGAGTTGATATTCCTGTCGTGCTGAAGTGACCATATCCCTCACCTGTCCCTGATGGCATTCGAAACGGCTTGAACTCAATCGGCATCCGTCCTCCGGTGTGAACCGACGGACTATCGGTAACCTGTCAGATAATTTCCAGTCAACCAGATAAAATAAGTCCAGTGAGTCCTGTACAACGAATCTGCGTCACGCGCTTTTCAGTGTGCTGCCTCAGATGCAGTTGGCTGTACGGCAGCTGACTTTTTCAGCGACATCTCAAACACTTCACAATCCGGGTGTCCGCTCCGCCATTGCGTCCAGAAAGCAGCTGGTGACGTGTGACGCCACATGGCCAGTGCCTTTCCAACATGCGAATAGAATGTGTAATTTGTATCAATCTCGTCTTGTGACGTTTTTTCGACGTTGGAAACGAGCCAGTCAGCGGCCTTCAATATCTGTGCTCGTGGCGGATGCAGTTCCAGCGGCGCGATCGACAGCCATTCCAAATGATGCCCGGTCGCAATGACGCATTTTGACAGAGCGTCACCGGAATCCGTTTTGGTTTCCGCATTGGCACCGTCCGCCCAGTTCGATGTCCAGGAACCGTCTGGTCTCTGAGATGCAGTCATCAGATCACGCACAGAAGTCAGATATTCCATGATCTGCCCCCGTGTTGTCTGTGTGATGAGTTGTCCGCCGTTCTGGTCATCAAGGCGAACCAGTAACATGAGTGAGTAGACGCGATGGGTTCCGAGGCAGACGCCATCACGCATGTGATTTCTCATTAGCCGATCAGCCAGCATGTCGAACGTGATTCGCCGTCCTTCGCCGTTATGCCATGTTGCTGTCTGTTGCGGTGCCAGCCAGAGTGCAAACGACATGACGGACCATTCGGTTTCACGTTCGTCCAGACGAAAGTCCCGCAGGGCTTCGATCACGATGTTGCGGACGTGCATTTTACGAGCAGTTGTGAAGACGGAATCATCGAGCGACAAACCCGCCTCTGTCAGCGCGGCGAGGGTGTGATCATGATGAACCGAACCGGATCGATCCTCCGCGAAGCGGACATGGATGCCATCATCTTTGGCGATCATCAGGGGGTTCGCGTTGCTGCCCCAGGATTCGACAAACTTTGCCATGTCCGTCAGAAACTCTTTCATCTGCGGACCTGAGATGATGTCAGGATCTACAAACTCAATATCGCCGCCCCAGGTTCGCAGCGCGTGCTCGACAATGTTGGGACGCAGGTGATCGCGGCTGAATCGCGGCAGGATCTTTTTCAGCACCGCCGCCAGTTCTTCATCGGAGACGACCTCCGCTTCGTCATACAGTGATTCGACGGTTGCAGCTTTTTCCGACTTCAACGTAACATCGAGCTGAAGAGGCTTGTGAGTGATGTGCGCGATCACTTCCTGCTGCTGTATTCCCGGCAGCAGAAACCATGACGCAGCGAATGCTCCGCCAAAGATCAGTTGAACTGACAACCAGGTGCGGAAGGTGACATGGTTTTTTGATTTATGCATCGAATTCATTGAACATCAATCAGGAATGGTAATTTCTGAATCTCTTTGTTTCGGACAAACACGACGGCCTGACGATCTTCATACTGAGCTGTCCAGGCGGCACTCTCGCGGATGCGTTTTGCCAGCCCGGATTGACGATCTTTGTCAACCACGGCCATGTTGATTCCGTATTCGTCCATGAGGCTATTCCAGTCGCTCGGACCGTTCACAAGGCGAATGTAGTCGCTCCACACTTGTTCCGGGATCAAATGCACATGCAGGTTGACCATCGGTTTCACTGACTTTGGCCCTCGATTCATAGCGTAGCCAGCCCATTCGGCAGGAATGAACGAAATCCCGCGTGGCAGTTTTTCTGCCGAATCCAGGAATGCGACGGCCGCCAGCGGCGTCTCTTTGGAGACGATTTTCTGAGCATTCGGAACCTGTCCATGAATCACCTGGACCCCAAATGAGGTCAACGCAAACAGAATCCAGACGAGTCCCAGATTGACCACCGTCCACAGGCCGGTTGGCCTGCCTGGTTGTGGATTCCTGAGCCACGCCGTCGTTTTTCGCATCGCAGCGATCAAGTGTGTACCGACCACGATCCCGGCAATCGGAGCCCACCAGTTCAGCATACGACCGGACCACATCGCGAGCAGTCCGGTCAAGACAAAGGCCAGCATTTCACCGCAATGCATCCGACGTGGGCTGAGCTTGATGGCCATGAATGCCAGCAGCGCAGCGGCAGCCGCCGATTGTCCCTGAGCCGATCGCAATGTCAGTGCATCCCATTCATACATCGATCCGATGTTCGGATTGCCGGCGACATTGAAAACTTCCGGATAGATGGCAAAACCCGCTGGATTGAGAAGCACTGCTGCGGCACACAACTGGGTCAGCAATATCGTGCGATGAAGCTCACGGTCCAGCAATGCGACGCGCAGGGATTTCGAGATCACGAGCACGTCGCCGAAGCGACCGATTCCCGCCAACCCCATCAGCAGCAGTCCCATCGAAAACGAACCGTGGATATTCGCCCACAATGTGTACATCAGCGGCATCGCGACCCAGGTCAGTCTCGAATGCTTTCTCCGCCCGAACATCCAGGCCACAACGACGCAATAGAGCAACACGCCAGCTAACTGCGGGCGAATCACCAGCAACTGATCGAGGTTTACCTTGAGAAAGATGGCGCATGCGATGATGCCGCCGACTGCGGAATGGCTCGTGCGCACACTGCGCCACGCGATGACAGCAAGGCACATCGCGATCAGGATACCGTAGCTGAACTGTAAGCCGGTGAGTCCAAAGCGATTGTTAATCGCCGCCATACTGACCTGAGCCAGCCAGGGGATGTTGATCATCCGCACACCGCGACAAAGATGCATGAGCGGTTCGGTGTCCGACACGATCCCGGTTTCGAGGATATTCTGACCGTAGTTCAGGTGATCCCACAAGTCGGTGTGCCACAGTGGCACGCGATTCGCCAGCAGGATGAACACGGCTCCGATGAGCAGCATAAACAACGCCGACGTCGGCGTGGTGCGCATCCATTCCGGCGTTCGGTCTTCCAGCACGCTTGCGTCCGGCAATTGTGGAGTGGCATCTTGTTCAGACGAATCAGGAGTCGTGGAATTTTCGAACACCGCTGACATACAATTCGTCCGAATCCGTGAGGCCATGATGCCTGGAAAAAGGTTCAGAAACCAATCATGCGCAGCACCCTGCGGGCCATTTGTGAATTGGTTTCTGACCCTTTTTCCAAGCGCATGTTGCAAAAAGTCTACATCATCAGATAACTCGCCATTCGATTGATTCGATGTTCAGCCTGACGCGCCCCGAACATATTTACGGAAAGTGTTGAAAGTTTCGGAATTATGAAAAAAACAGAATAGATCGATTCGTCCTGCGGTGTCGTTTTTGAAGGAAATAACGAAGAATCCTGTAGCCTGGACATTCATGTCCGAGTTTGCCGTCGGGAGTTTTTCAAAAGCCAGCCATCATTGCGCCGCCATGTTCGCTCATATAATGCCGGACATGAGTGTCCATCCTGAATATGAACGGTCCCAAAAATCATCCTCCAATCAGTCACCTGAGTCCCATGACATTTCTCCAGCCCTTCATCCTCTTTGCACTCCCGATGATTGCATTGCCGATTCTGATCCATCTGATCAATCAGAATCGGCATCGCACGATCCCGTGGGCGGCGACCATGTTCCTGTTGCAGGCTAAACGCATGGCACGAGGTATGGCGCGGATACGGTATATCCTCATCATGCTCGCTCGCATGTTGGCGGTCGCAGGTCTGATCTTCGCCATCAGCCGACCAATGTCAGGAGGCTGGCTGGGGCTGACGACAAGCGGAGCACCGGAACTCACCGTTGTCATTCTCGATCGTTCTGTGAGCATGGAGGAACAGGATCCCGCCACAGGACGATCCAAACGCGAAACGGCGATCGAAAAACTGGCCAGCGTCCTGAAAGACCTCGGACGCAATACACGCATCGTCCTTTTCGACAGCGCGACCGGCAACCGGCACGATCTGGCCACTTCTGACGCTCTGACTCAGTTACCCGAAACCGCTCCCACTGCAACCGCCGCCGACATCCCCGCATTGCTGCAGGAAGCCACGGAATACATTCTCACGAATGAAGCAGGACGCACCGACGTCTGGATCTGTTCCGACCTGCGTCAATCTGACTGGAACCCGAGCGGTGGACGCTGGGAATCTGTCCGCGAGCAACTTCGCAGCCGCGATGGCGTGCGACTCTATCTGCTGGCCTATCAGGATCTGGCCCCGGACAATCTGTCCGTATCTGTCAGTGGAATTCATCGACGTGAAACTGTTGAGGGGGCAGAACTGGTGATGGATCTCAAACTGACGCGATCGACTCCGACAGTCGATCCCCTGCGCGTCCCGGTGACATTCGTTATCGGCGGCGCTCGGTCGATCGTGGATCTGGAAATGACGGGCAGTCAACTTGTGCGCAACGGTCATACCATTCCGGTCGATCGTGAATCCAGACGCGGCTGGGGACGAGTCGAATTGCCGCGCGATGCGAACCTGTCGGATAACGTTTTCGATTTTGTTTACGCCGAACCTGCGGTTCAGAAAACCGTAATTGTTACTGACGACGCACAGGTCGCCGAGTTGCTGCAGTTGGCGGCGGAAACACCATCCGACAGAAATCTGATCTATGAATCGCAACTCGTGCCGTCAACGCAGACGGCCGTCATCGAGTGGGACAAGACCGCACTGGTATTGTGGCAGGCTCCGTTGCCGACCGATGTGATCGCGAAGCAATTAGAGTCATTCGTGGCCCAGGGCGGATGTGCGATGTTCTTTCCGCCGGAATTACCCGACGATCAACAGTTGTTCGGTACGCATTGGGGTCAGTGGAGAGAACCCGATGGCAGCGATCATTTCGCACTGTCGCGCTGGCGAACCGATGCAGATCTGTTGAGCAACACGCTCAGCGGCACGCCACTTCCCGTCGGACAGGTGACCACGTATCGCGCGTGCGATGTTGAGAACGAACAGGCTACCGTGCTGGCTCAGCTGGAAAAAGGCCCGCCTCTGCTTCTGCGAGCGACCACAGATCTTGGCGCGGCCTGGTTTTGCAGTACGCTGCCGACGACTGAATGCTCGAATTTTGTCAGCAACGGCATCACTTTCTACGTCATGATTCAGCGTGCCGTCGCTCGCGGTGCCGCCGCATTGGGGGAAGCGAGACAGTACGACTGCGGGGCACTTAAGGCGAGTGTGGCAGATTCCTGGGCTCCACTCGACGAGGTCTCAGAGGGCGTCTTACTGTCCCAGCGAACGCTGAACAGCGGCCTTTATGAGACTCCCGAAACTTCGTTTGCACTCAATCGCCCGCTGACAGAAGACGGGGTCGAAGTGCTCAGCGACGGGACTCTTGAACAAATACTCAGCGGCCTGAATTACACTCGCATCAACGACAAAGCCGGCAGTACGATGGCATTGGCAAGCGAAATCTGGCGCACGTTTCTGATACTGATGATCATCGCGCTAATGGCCGAAGCACTGTTGTGCGTCCCGGAAAAAGCTCCGCCAGCCGCAGAAGTGAAACCGATGAAACGCGAACCAACAACACCGCTAACTCCGTTTCCAAAAAAAGTGTCGATTATTAAAACGTGAATTGCGACTTGCCCCAACGGGGCACAAGACACAACATCAACACCTTGAAAACGAAATTTACATGAGCTTCGTCTGGACATTCGCCACACTCATCATCTCAGCGATCGTGCTGATCGCGGCGGCGGTTTGCTGTTTTATCAGTTGGCGACGAAGCGGATGTTCGCGGTCGATGATGTGGCTGGAGATCTTTCGGTTTGTACTCATTGCGCTGGTCCTGATCACACTGAACCAGCCGGAGTTCACGCAGGAGATCAAGCCTCAGGAGCAACCCACGCTCGTCGTGCTGCACGATGTCTCGGGTAGCATGCAGACTCAGGACGTTATCAACCCGCAGGCACCGGCAGAGAAGCCGAAAAATCGAGCCGACGCAGTCGCACCGCTGATTCTGCCGGAACTCTGGAAGTCTCTCGAAGGCCGTATGAAGATTGTGTTTGAACCGTTTTCCTCGCAGCCGCCAGTCGGCGAAAAAGGAACTGACCTCAACGGCGCTCTACAATCCACCGCCGATAAATACCCGAATCTGCGAGGCGTCGTGCTGTTGTCGGATGGTGACTGGAACATCGGACAATCTCCTGGAACCGCGGCGTCAGCACTGCGAGTCAGGAATGTGCCCGTATTTGCCGTCGGCGTCGGCAGTGAAGAACGACTGCCTGACATGCAGCTCGCCGCGTCGGACGCTCCGACTTTCGGTGTCGTCAACAAATCGCTGCGGATCCCATTTCGAATCATGAGCTCGCTGCCCGCAGATCGTGATGTCAAGGTGACACTGACGGGGACGCGCGGCGAGACCATCGAAGAGACCGTGCGTGTCTCCGGCATGGGGCAACAGCAGGATACGATCGACTGGAAACCCGAAAAGATCGGTGAGTATTCTTTGACGCTCGAAATACCCGTGGATGAATCCGAAACGCTCCCGGACAACAATAAGCTGACAATCCCGATCACGATTCGCGACGAAGAGCTGAAGGTGCTGGTGGTCGAATCGTATCCCCGCTGGGAATATCGCTACCTGCGAAATGCGCTGGAACGTGATCCGGGTGTCGAAGTGAATTGTTTGTTGTTTCATCCGGATCTGGATGGCGTTGGCGGCGGTCGTGGGTATCTCGATCAATTTCCGACAGAGAAGGAACTGTTCGATTACGACGTCGTATTTCTGGGCGACGCGGGGATTGGTTCAAGGCAGCTCACGCCGCAGGATTGCGTGAACCTGAGGCAGCTTGTTCGCAGCCAGGCGGGCGGGCTGGTATTTCTGCCAGGCTTTCGAGGTTTTCAGAATTCGTTGCAATCCAGTGAGCTGGACGAACTGCTTCCGGTGGTGCTCGACCAGGCGAATCCGAAAGGAAATGGTTCATCGCGACCTGCCCGGTTCTCACTCACCGAAGCGGGACGCCGCAGCCTGCTGACTCGTCTGGAACCCGATGACAACGAGAACGAACGAGTCTGGAATGCGCTGCCTGGGTTCCATTGGCACGCGGCGGCTTTGCGCGCAAAAATCGGCTCGCAGGTACTGGCGACGCATGATGCCGATTCCACTTCGTTTGGCAGAGTCCCCCTGATTGTGACACGCACAGTTGGCACCGGCAAAGTGCTGTTCATGGGCACTGACGGTGCCTGGCGCTGGCGAAAAGGTGTTGAGGACCTGTACCACTATCGCTTCTGGGGGCAGGTCGTGCGTTGGATGGCCTATCAGCGAAACATGTCACAGGGCGAAGCCATGCGTTTGTTTTATTCGCCCGATCGGCCTGAAGCTGGCAACGTACTGACTTTGAACGCCAACGTCATGAGTACCGCCGGAGATCCGCTGCGAACCGGTACCGTCGTCGTACAGACCGTGTCACCGTCCGGTCAGACCGATTCCGTGCGACTCGCTCCCGCCGGCGAAGATGCGTGGGGTCTGTTCACAGGGACGTTCGTTCCAACCGAAGGCGGCCAGTACAAACTCGTCACAAGTTGTGCCGAAACCGGCGGACGCCTTGAGACCATCATCGCCGTCCTTGGCCAGGAAAAGGAACTCATCGGCCAGCCCGCTCGAGTCGATGTGCTCAAAGAAATCGTCCAGGTCACGCGCGGAGAACTCACCACGGTGGCGGAAATTCAAAACCTCGTCACCCGCATCGCGGCCCTGCCGGAACCGGATCCCATCATCCGCCGCTTCCGCCTCTGGAGTCACCCCGCCTGGGGCGCGATGATCGTGGTGCTGCTTGGCGCGTTCTGGACCGGTAGAAAACTGGCGGGATTAGCGTAAACGGCCTCGGCGAGCGGCATGCGTCAGCGTTCCGGTACGGTAGCGAGATTCCTGAAGGCCCTCTGAAAACTCAACTCAGTGAACTGCATCAGTCGTCACCGAAACGCATTAATAGAAACAAGATGTGCCGGAACAATTGTGCGATGGAACCAAAGATCATCATTGCACCGGCGACATGTGCGGTGGTTGGAAGATGGTGCATGATCAGTGAGGTCTGGTACAGAATGTAGCCGCACATCAGCGCCACGATTGCGCCGGAAATCATTGTTCCCACATGGAATCCGCCAAACAGGCCGAACATTGACAGAATTCCGACACCTAGAATCGCCATGCCGCCGACAAACAGGAAGTTTCTGAGGAACGAAAAGTCAGCCTTCGAAAACACGACAAAGAGCGTGAGTCCACCCGTGATCAGCAGCGTCAGAAACGCAGCCTGGCCAATCAGGTCAGGGTTGATCCGGAGTGCATACCAGATCGCCGGAACAACGAATACCGATTCTGCGACGGTGAACATGCCGAGCCCAAGATACTGGGATGCCTGTGAGGCACCGCTATAAGCCAAATGCTGAGCAAACCAGGTGACCGCCATAAACCCGATCAACGCGATCCACCACGTGCGGGGGCCGAACAGCATCATGATCGAATCATCCAGCGTCGTGCTGAAGTACAGGAACTCCAGCCCGATCAGAAACAGAACCGCACCGAAAACATGCAGATACACCTTCCGGAGAAATGCGAGACGGTCACTGAGTGCTGCATCGACCGCAAACATATCGCTGTTGACCGCGTATGGATTATTGTCCTGATACATTTTGTCCTCGCCTGAATAATGTCGGAGATACGCCTTTGGACATGGCATTCTAATCGACATCTCACGAATTGCAAAACGGAAAGTTTGGCCACGGTCCTGCGGGCGTGCCCGTCGCGGATTTCGGTGAGACAGCAATCGACGTTAATTCCTGGGAGGGCGAGGCTCCTGCCGAGCCGACGCCCGTGAGTTGAACCGGGTGACCCAGCGAGGTTTAAGGGGAGCTGCAGATATTCCCCTACGCACGATCTTCAGGGAACGGCATCACTTCACGAATGTCCCGACACGCGGTCGCCACCATCATCAGGCGATCAAATCCAAGTGCCACCCCGGAACACGGTGGCAGACCGGACTCCATGGCCGCCAGCAGTCGCGCGGCACCTGGCAGTTCCGGCGACTTTTCACCGAGGCGTTGCTGATTCCGGACTGCGTCCCGTCGCCGCAGTTCAAGCTCATCCGTCAGTTCCTGATACCCATTACACAACTCCAAACCCTCGACATACAGCTCAAAACGACGTGCCACATGCGGATACGTTTCCGAAACCACCGCCAGCGCTGCCTGAGCAGGCGGATAATCACATAAAAACTCGGGATGAATCGTGCCCGCCTCCGACGTGCCACCCAATTGTGGTTCAATTGCAAATGCCAGCATGACGTTCAAAACATCGTCGATTCGGTCTTCACGCAAATCAGCAGGCAGCCGGACACCGAAGTGCTGCGCTGCGTCCATGAGCTGACGTCCCGAACATTCGAACACATCAAGCCCGAACGCACGTTGAAATGCCGCCGCGTACGGTGTCTGCTGAAATTTTTCGCGACTCCACTGCTCAGCCACGTTTCGTCCTGTCACGCCGGCTGCCGCAGCGGTTGCCGTTCGTACCAGAGTTTCCGTGACTTCCAGTTGTTCCTTCCAGTTCGAGCCAACGCCGTACCATTCGATCATCGTGAATTCAGAATTGTGATGATTACCGCGTTCATGCTGTCGGAACACACGACTGATCTGATAGATCGAACCCACGTCCGCTGCCAACAGACGCTTCATGTGCGCTTCAGGAGAGGTCTGCAGAAACCATTGATCACCGCGCACATCGATGGCAAATGGTTCCAGCCATGCATCGAGCACAATGTCGCGGGAAAGGCAGGGTGTCTCGACTTCAAGGTAATCACGGTCCCGGAAAAACTGGCGAATCGAACGCAGTACTTCCGCGCGGACATGCAGCATCTGAGTCGAACACGATGGCCGCCAGCCATCAGACGCAGGCATCACCGCCCAGACTCCGACTGCGATTGCGGCACAGGCTGCCGCGGCGAAGCATCCAGAATCCACCGGACAGCAGACGCAAGGCGCTGAATGCCAGCCTCAATCCCGGCGACATTCTGCACGCCGAAACTCAATCGCATTTCGCAGCGTGGACGTTTCACCCAACCAGCGGGGTAACATAATTCACCGGGGACATACATCACCTTATCGACCTGCGTCGCGCGCTGAAACAGCAGACTGGAGAATCCTGTTTCAATATGATCCGGCAACCGCAACCAGACATACATACCGCCCTGCGGTTTGAACCAGGAGACGCCGGGCAGTCCGGAAAACTCGCGTTCGACAGTCGTCACCATCGCATCACGCTTGCGGCGATAATTTTGGCACACATGGCGCACATGTTCAGCATACTCTCCCGTGTGAATCGCGCGGGCGACAATGTGCTGATTCAAATGCGCCGATCCGAAGTCTTCGTTTCCCTTCAGGTCGGTGACAGCTTTTACCAGACATTGCGGCAAGACACCCATTCCGACACGGATACCCGGAGAAAAACTCTTTGAAAACGTCTGAGCCAGAATGACCGTTTCGCGTGTCTGATCGAGTGACCAGATGCTGGGAATCGCTTCGCCGTCATAGCGGAGTTCGCGGTACGCGCAATCTTCGAGCAGAAAAATGCGGTGATCCGTTGAATACTGCTGCACAGTTTTCAATATCTCCGGACGTCGCGCGGCAGAAACGCTCACGCCGGAGGGATTGTCAAAATCGCTCACAACGTACACCAGTCGAACCCGGTCCAGCTTGCCTTCAGACCGGATGTGTGCAAACGCGGCGGCCAGTGAATCCGGACGCATCCCGTCCGCGTCAGCGGCGACCGGTATAATCTCCGCACCTGCCGCCTGGAGCACATCGATGTACACGAAATATGTCGGCGCGGCCACAAGGCAGATGTCACCTGGATTGAATAGTGCCTGCGTCACAAGTGACAATAGCTGCTGCGAGCCTGTCGTCAGGACGAGTTGCGACAACGGCAGATCACGCAGCTCATCGGTACGTTGCTCAAGTCTGGCCAGATTTGTTCTGAACACCCGACGCAGAACTTCCGGACCTGGTGTGATTCCGTACTGCAGCAGCTTGCGGCCGGAATCCACGTCGGAGAGCAATTCGGCAACAGCCTCTCGCACGATTCTGACCGGCAACGATTCTTCATCCACCAGTCCGGCGGCGAGCGATATGCAATCGGCGTTTTCAACAGCCTGCTGCATCAGGAAACCAATGGCCTGATCTGCCGATCGCCGTGCATGATCACTGAGCGGCGTCTGATCGCCGGAATGGACTTGAGCAGCATGCTGAAATCGCGAATCCATGTGACATCTATTCTCTTGGGCGCGACAGCAGTTCCTGAAATTCCAGTGCGAACTCTTCGTCATTCGAAAGGCATCGATTGTTCATCGCCAGGATCTTGCGAATTCGACCAACCGTGAGTTTTGCCGGGCCTGTCAACCGCAGCACAAGGTCGTCCGGGTTGAACATTTCCAAATCCCGAATGGAATGAATCCCGAGAAACATGAATGCTTCTCTTGCCTGAATGTCATTTTGAAACACCACATCCAGCGGTGCGTCGATCGGAATGCGAGAACGTCCCAGTTTTCGGGATGGCTTCTCATCATGAATACCCGACGAAATGGTAGCTTTCCGAACGCCCTTTTTCCGCTGAATGAGTTCGGGTTCCGGAGGCGGCGTGGGCTTTCGCGCGACCACAACCGGCTTGCGAGCCACGGGTGCCTTTTTCGGTGCAGGTTTCCTTGGAACGGGCTTCTTTTTTGCAACAGTTTTCGGGGCTGTCTTAGCTGTTTTCGCCACGCGGGATGATGCTTTCGCTGGCCTGACAGGCTTGGCTGCTTTCTTGACTACCTTTTTCTTCGCCATTGATCTCAGTTCCTTTTGCGCTTTAAAAGCCCAACAATCGCCAATTCCCACGCCCCCCGCAAGCGGTCTGTTCATTTATTTGCAGGGTGCGTGCAGCGCTAGCGCAACGCACCACTTTGGGAAAACGTAAGAAACTGGTGTGTTTCGCTGGCGCTGCGAACACCGTACCTGCAACACTAAATCAACAGACCGCAAGCGGTATTCCCGATCTCACACCGCAATGATAGCGGTTGGAGGCCTTCACTTACCTTAACAGACCCGATTGTTCCTCAAAAAAGACGCGAAGGATATCCTGTTCATCCTCTGTCAGGAGTCCTTTTGAACCCAATACGACGTCACCAGAGGCCCTCCAGCGTCCGACGACGACAATCAATTCTTCAAAAGCCCCCCGAGTTGCAGTTCTGGAAAACGTTGCCGATACGAGGTTGTGATCTTCTAACTTGTCTTCCAGCCGAACAAATTCACTCGACGTTTCTTCGTCCAGAGTCAGTTGCAACACTCGAACCTTTGTCGTCACCCATTGGTCACAGGCTGTGGCGATTAATCTGGGTCCTTTCCAGACACTGGACAGGGATGGACTTGTCGCCAGTTCACCCATATTCGCCAGAGTCTCATACGCTGCGTTTATCACGCCGTGGTCGAAATGTGTCAGTGGTGTCCGGCTGTCCTGCAGATGATCCCAGGTTTGCAACAGACATTCCAATTGAATCTGAGGAGCCGTTCCCTGAAGAACGGGATAGACGTCCAGAAATCCTCCGGACCTGGAAACCGCATTCTGACGATCCAGAGCTTCTCGCAACATGCAATCCAGCGTCGAGACAAAAGCGGCTCGAAATGCAGCGTAGAGCATTTCATCAGTGAATGACATTGGGGGGTCCGGTGTGTTGGATGTTTGTGTCATAAGAATTCCCCATCGTGACAGGTGCCGGAGCGAACTCAAGACACATCTCAGGAGAGTACCGGAGATCGATGTTGTTGAAATGCAACCAACCGTTCAAACGAATCACGATCGCGGGGGTACTACTTCGGCACCACAATCACCTGCCACTCGGTCAGCTTCTTAACGATTTCACGCGCCGCTTCTGTGTCCACAAACACAACAACCGCCGCCAATGGCAACTTGTTCAAATGAACATGACCCGCGATTCGCCATTCGTGCTCGTCCTTCGTCCAGCCATCACCAGACCCGACGTTTTGAAAAAACGGTCGTGCAGCTTCCGTCGTCGCATGCCATATTTCTTCGTCGCCGTACTCGACAGGATGAGCCCCGGCGGACGCCAGAATATCACGGCGAATAGCAATTCCCCATGGTTCAAAGTCATAACGTCGACGGTGCTTCCGATACGTGCGGCGACTGCGGAATTCAGCAAGCGGAACCTCGGTGAATGCGACCATTCGAAAGCCGCCACGGATCGCTTCAGACGACGCCCACAGCCGTCCCTCGATAACAATTCGTAAAAGTGTCGCCAGTGCGGATCGATCGGACGAGCGGCAACCCAGAATGAGTTCGTCAATGTATTCCTGTTGATCCTGATCCGGCCACGGGCCGACGGTGGCACGAGTCCAGTGAAGCAACCAGTCCTCGGGGCGCGACAAAGGCGTGGAAGCTGCCTGGGAATCCGGCCCTGCGGATGATCGCCATGTTTGGTGGTCGTCGTTGCATCTGTCACCAGGACTGACGTCAGCGGACACTCCCTCGCCAGATGTTCTCAGCAGCCACGGAATCACGCAGCCGTGCGATTCCGGGGCAATCGCAGGAGTCTGTCCAGCAGCGTCCGACGCCAGCATCACAAGTGACTCACAACGCTCAGAATCCCGCACATGCTGCATCAGCAATGTCTGAACTGAGCCGCCCGGCCGGGCTCGCAGCACTTGCAGTCGGTCGCCGGACGCGAACAGAATTCGATCGGCAATTGGCTGCCTGCTTAAGCAAAGAAATTCGACTTTCGGTGCATCCAATTTTGCAGCATTTGCTGACATCGTCATTGCCGGCGAAACAAATACGGACCAATGCGTGCCCGATGCGTAGCTTTCAACAACCGGGGATTCCGCGAGAAGATCCGTTTCAGTGACCACGACCGATGAATCCCAGGCCACACGAGCTGCCGTTTCAGTGAGCCATGCCGCGATATCGACGTCACCGACAGGCTGTTCCCTCGCGTCCACTTGAAATTCCAGAAACGACCGTCCGAATATCTCAGCCGCGCGAACTACAAATTGGTGTGCCGTAGTTCCTGTGACAGCACACAAGACATCGTGCGTCGGATCACTTCGCAGCGTTGCCGTTCGAAGCAGATCGAACCACCATGATTCTTCATCCAGTCGCTGCTTCAATCGTGAGGAGACGATGGAGACCCGGTGTCGCCGCGGAATTCCCTGCGGCCAGAAGAAAAAACGTGGCGCCAACCATCGGAGCGAGCATTCTGCCGTTAACCACGGCAATCCCAGTGACACGATCGGCCCGACAGAACCGCTGCCAAATCTGACGCCCGACTTCAGGTCTCGGTCGAACAGCAACCATCGCCAGTGCTGTGATTCCGCAATACCTGCGCTCAAACACTGTAATCGCCGCATGGCTTCTGCGAACGCTGATGAATCCTCAGTGTTCGGCACGTCGATCATGATGCTTACTCCATAGAATCAGGTGTCTGGTCCTGACTCTCCGATCCTACTTTCAACTTCTGTTCGTCACCTCGCAACATCCGCATGATGTTCGATCGATGCTTCCACACAATCAACGCAGGAACCATCGTCGAAAACAGTGTCAACGGAAGGTGGCCAAACACAAAGACGTCCTGTCCCATGAATGTCAACTGCGCAATCGCGAAGGATGTCACCGACACAATCGAAGCCAGTCCGACGATTCTTGACGCGGCAAACACGATCAGAAACGTCGCCAATGCGACTCCGGATGCCAGCGGTGCAATGACCAAAATGACGCCCAATGCCGTGGCGACACCCTTTCCGCCACGCAGTTTCAACCAGATCGGGTACATATGGCCGACAATGCCACAGATGCCCGCCAGGATGGCTCCCAGATTCACCAGTTCTTCACTGCCGCGATCCTGAAGAAACAGTTTGGCGGCCAGAGTGGGCAGCAGCCCTTTGAGCGCATCCAGAAACAGAACGACAAAGCCCCATTTCCAACCCAGAAGTCTGGCGACATTGGTCGCGCCGATGTTGCCGCTGCCGTGCCTTCGGATATCGTCTTTCAAAATGGCAGCGCCAACGAAATACCCAAACGGAATTCCGCCCACCAGAAACGCAATCACACAAAATGCACCAATCACGAAAACCATCTGCCGCCTGCCTGACACTCAAACACTTCACCATCGCGTCGTGCAGAGTATATCGTTCCGATGTGTTTGCACTACCAATCACCACCACTGCATCGCATAGTCCTGAAAATCCTGCAAGGCGGACGACGCATTGGGTTCTGTGCTGATTAATTGCGTCCTTCTCGGAATTTAGCGGGTGTATTCGTGGGGGTATGACAGTTGATGTTCTGATAATCCGCGATGCAAATCAAGAAGCCTGCGAATCATTCGGTTGTCCCACATTCGGTTGTCTCCCTGCGTTGCATGAAATGCGACAACCGAATGGGGACAACCGAATGGGGACAA
>CAZFDW010000026.1:0-3850 GCA_964517865.1 uncultured Chitinophaga sp. | reverse complement strand
GACAACCGAATGGGGACAACCGAATGGGGACAAAGTAGCCGGAAACACGTTGTTCGGGAATCAGCAACGTGACGGCCGCCGAAGCATGATGGCCACGTTGTACCGGGTGGCTTGTGGCGTGCATTGGGGAAAAGGCATCGCGGTGGCGTAAGGGAATTGCTATGATTCAAACGGTCTTGTCTCCCGCCACTTCAAGCCAGTGCATTATGAACCAGCCGCTTGTCGATCAGAAACAGTGTCAGGAGCGGCAGGTGACGACCGCAAGAAAGTCGCTGGAGATCCCCGGAATGGACCGCGTCCGGAACATTTGGCAGGTAGCCATTTTGAGAGATCCGCAGCGGACGACGAAGCATATCGTTTCCCTGGCAAAGACGACGTACCGCTGGTGTCACCGCAATCCGATTGTCGCCGCTTTGAGCGCGATTTCTGCGGCAACGCTGTTGATCGGAATGGCGGTTTTTATGCATGTATGGGTTCAGCGTAAGTCGTGGAAACGGGTGAAGCGAATAGCAGAGATGTGAAGCGGAGAGAGAACAAGTGAACCCATGAGCAATGATCGTTCCGTTCTGGTTTTTGTCACTCTTGCGGCGATACTGTTGTTGTGCGGATTGAGAGCTCAACACGACCTGCTCGCATCCGAGGCAACGGATGACACGATACAGGAGGATCGCGAAAGAACCCCGCTTGCTGAAAAAACACTTGCAGCCAAATCGGACCGGTTCAGTGATGCGCAGGAGCTTATACGCACCCACATGGAATCAGCCCGTCGATTACAAGCTACCGAAAAGTCGGCAGAAGCCACGGCAGCCTTTCGTGAGGCAGTTGTGATCCATGAAAAGCTTCAGTCGCAGTTCTCGAACGAGCCCGAGTACCGCCGGAAACTGGCCCTGAGCCACATTTTTACGGCTCAGGTGCTTCTGGCGGCGGGTCTCCACGAGGAGGCCGACAAACTCTATGACCTGGGTTTTGGCCTCTTTAAGAAGCGAATCGCCGACTTTCCCGACAAGAGCGACGATCGCATCGAATTCTTACGCACGCAGATCTTCGACTGGGGTAACCCGCTCAAGTCGGCTGGTCGACTGGATGACGCCGAAAAAGCCTTTCGACAAGTCCAGGGACACGCAAGTGAACTGGCAGCCAGGTCACCCGAAGTGGCCGGGTATCGCCTTCAACTTGCTCACAGTCACAACGGTCTGGGCCATACGCTGTGGCAAAAAAGGGAAACCAGGGAAGGAGAGAAAGAATGTCGTGCCGCACTGGCGTTGTTTAAGTTGCTTGCGGCGGACTTTCCAAACATAGCTGAATATCAGTCGAAAGTCGCCGAGTGCAACGCACAACTGGCCGGATTCATTCGGCAGGAAAACCGACCTGTTGAAGTCACAAAGCAGATACTTTGGGACACTGCAATGCGTCTGAATAAGGAGGCTCTTCAAAATCCGGACGACGTGCCCGTTGCCCGGGAATTGGCGGACACCTACCGTCGACTGGCGTTGGTCTACAAGAACAACGGACAGGAATTGCAGGCGGAGCAAGCTGAAAACCGGGCGCGAATGTCGATTGCAACATCAGTCGCCGGGCTGTCGCTCAATTCATTGCTCGAATTGATTCTACAACGCGATGAGTGGGCTGTGGCGGCAGCTGATCCTCTTGACAGACTCGTCGAACAACACCCCGCAGAAACCGTCCTTGCGATTTGTGATTCGCTGCGAAATGCCAGGCCCGTGGTACGTCGCGGTGCGGTCATGGCTCTCGTGCGACTGTTTGGGGAAACGGAGGAACTTGATGAGATTCAGCCAAAACCAAACGATCACAATCGTGTCGTCCCTCCGACGGCTGCTCTTATCCTCGGTGCCAACGGGACCAGGGCCGAAGTTGCGATTCCGGCTCTGCTCAACGCCGCTCGTGACCACGAACCTCTCGTCGCTCGTGCAGCCATCGTTGCCCTGCGACGCATTGACCCTCAACTGGCCGTGACCCGGTTCGGTCCGCCGTTCGATGCCGTTGCGGCAGGTCTGGAGGATCGCGCGACACTCCAGGTCGGTGCCGGTGATTGGCCGCAGTGGGGAGGTTCGCGGCAGCGCAACAATACGCCGTCCGGAAAAAACATTCCAACCACGTGGGATGTGAAGAGCGGGAAGAACATCAAATGGGCGGCGAAACTTGGTTCGGAAACTTATGGTAATCCGTGCATTGCGAACGGAAAGGTCTTTATTGGCACCAACAACGACAATGGTTACCTGCAACGTTTTCCGAATTCCGTGGATCTCGGGGTGATGTTGTGTTTTGAAGAAGCGACCGGCGGGTTCCTCTGGCAGTACTCCAGTCCAAAACTGGCCACCGGTCGAGTTCACGACTGGCCGTATCAGGGTATGCCATCAACTCCAGTTGCCGATGGCAGTCGTGTTTGGGCCACCACCAATCGCTGCGAGATCGTCTGTCTCGATGCCGAAGGTTTCCGGGACAATGAAAACGACGGACCTTTCCACGAGGAATCGAACCAGAACCACGATGAGGCCGACATCATCTGGCGGTTCGACATGATGAAAGAACTGGGCGTCTCTCCGCACAACATGAGCCAGTGTTCAATCCTTATGGCCGATGAGATCCTGTTTGTCTGCACGTCGAACGGAGTGGACGAGAGCCACAATCACATTCCTGCTCCGGAGTCGCCGAGTTTCATCGCGATGGACCGTGACACCGGCAAGGTTCTCTGGACGGACAATTCTCCGGGTCGAAATATTCTGCACTGTCAGTTCGCGTCCCCCAGTTATGGCGTGTTCGATGGCCAGCCGCAAGTTCTTTTTCCCGGCGGCGACGGCTGGTTGTACAGCTTTGATCCGAATGGCGATGGCCTGGGTCACTCGAAAATTCTCTGGAAGTTCGACTGTAATCCCAAGGCATCGTTGTACACTCGCACCCGCGCGACTCGGAACTTGCTGATCGGATTCGCCTGCATCTACGACGGCCTTGTCTATGTCGCCGTTGGCGAGGATCCGGAACATGGTGATGGCCAGGGCCATCTGTGGTGCATCGATCCCACAAAACGCGGGGACGTCAGTCCGACGATTGTGTACAACTCGGAAAATCCCGATAAACCGATCGCCCACAAACGACTTCAGGCACTGGATGAAAAGGCCGGAGACTTTGAGCGTGAAAATCCGAATTCTGCAGCAGTCTGGCACTACATCGGCGAAGATCCGAAAGTCTTTGAGAAGACGATGCACCGTACGATGGGAACGGTCGCCATCAGGAATGACCTGCTGTATGTGCTCGACTTCAGTGGACTCTTCCATTGTGTGGATGCGAAAACCGGCCAGGCGCATTGGACGTATGATTTGCTTGCCGAATCCTGGGGCTCGCCACTGATTGTCGAAGATCATGTCTACATCTGCGACTCGGATGGCGATGTCCTAATCTTCCGTCACTCCGCCGAACCAAAAACGGCATTTCCTATGGGGGCTCCCTTCGCAGAAATCTGCATGGAGACGTCGATTGTCTCGACACCCGTTGTGGCGAACAACGTCCTGTACATCGTGACCAGAAACATGCTTTACGCCATCGAGGCCGCGCCATGAAACACGTGGCGCGGGCTTCCCCGCAACCCTTCGTCGAAGTCGGGAAATAAGAACACTGTTGTCATTCACGCAGGAACACATACAGCAGAAAAATTGATGGCAGAAAAATGAATCGCAAAAAGACCTCAAGTGTCGCAGGATCTATTCTGCGCGCGGCCGGAAATGAGTCCGGCGCGCGAAGCGGCGTGAGCCCAATGGCACTCAGTTTGATGCTGGACTCACTAACCCGAAGCGTCAGCGAGGGAATTCTTGGTGAAAATAAACAGCCAAAGCCC
>CAZFDW010000025.1:0-27884 GCA_964517865.1 uncultured Chitinophaga sp. | reverse complement strand
GCGGATCAGACCGGGGGCCATACCGTTGACTCGAATGCCGTGTGGCGCCAGCGACACACACAAAGAACGCGTCATTGCATCGATCGCGCCTTTGGATGTGTCGTAGGCCACATGTGTCTGCTCTGACAAGCAGCCGTTGATGGACCCGATGAGCAAAATCCTGCCGCGAACTCCATCCCGCACCCAGAGCCGGGCGAAGTGCTGGATGAGCACGTACTGTGAATACACGTTCAGCTTCAGCGTGCGATCAAAAATCCGGAAATCCATTTCCAGAAAAGGTTGATCGATAAATGTGCCGGCATTGCAAACCAGCGTGTCGATGTTCGGATTCAGCCGGAGGGCTTCTGCAGCGACAAGCAGTGGCCCCTGTGGCATTGGCTCAGCAAGATCACCCACGACGACAGGAGCCGCCGCAGGCAATAAGTTTTGCAGACGTGCTTCGCGGAGTGCCTCGCCGTCAGTTCGCCGTCCATGCATTACGACGCCGGCCCCGGCTTCGTGCAGTGCTTTGGCAATTTCCAGACCGATCCCGTTTGTACTTCCGGTGATAAAGGCGTGACGACCGTTGAGTACCGACATGTTCAATCCATGAATATACGTTGATAGTCACGAAACATGCAGTCGAGCAGATCGCGGCCTTCGTCAGTGGCTCGATAACGTACATATCCTTCGCCGGTGTCCGCCTCGGCCTTTACGATCCTCACGTTATCATCGGCGCTGTACATCCACGCATCTTCCTGAAGCAAATGAAAGATTCTATGGAGAGATTCTTCCGTCGTCGGCAGAAATACTTCTCCGTCAAGGAACAACTGGTAACCGTACTCCTCCAGTTTCGGCCATGGCAGTCCGCTGCCAGTTCCACGATAATAAGGTTCCAGAATTGATTGAGCGTCCGGCTTCACGTTGGGATTGTGCAGCATGTCAATCGCGTTCCAGGGGCAGATCGTTAACTGGTACAAATCGCTGCTGTCGTTGGGAGATCGATAACACATCTGACAGCCGATGCAGCGACTGGTGTCGATCTGGTGATAACTTTCCGATGGCACCGGGCTGACAACTTCATAAATGCAATCCACCGGGCACACTGTTGCACAGGAATTGCAGGACGTGCAACTGTCCTTGTTGATCACGTTGAGGTAACGAGTTTCTTTTTTCCGATCCGCCTCTCGGGATCGGAAATACTCCGTCATGGAAATAGTCATCGGATCATTAACGCCTGTAAGTATTTAAGCCATCCCGCGAATCACGTCAGCGACGGCAAAATCGTATCGCGAGTGCGACTCCACGGCAGGGGAGATCGTCTGTTTTGGCCCTCCGGTCGCAGGATTTCCTGCCTCTGGGAAGAAATCACAAGATGGAGGAAGTTCCACACGAGACATGACGACGGCAGAAAATGCCGCTCGGGTTGTCCGTGAATGACGGATTTTCCGCTGAGACCAATGAGAAGGCTCTTCACCATAGACTCGGTTTCAGAAGTGTGTTAACTTCCCGGACTCTTAACGTCGAAGCCAGTCAATGGCGTGGTCAGAGCGATGAGCGGAACTCGCCCAAAAACTCTGATCTGACGTTTGTGATTTTTTTCGTTCTATTCGGCATGGAGGCCGTAATGGGATTGAAGCGCACAAGTCAGCAAACAGCTGTTACCAACAACGGTCCTGCGATTGATGCTTCACGCACGCAGATTCGTTGGTTGATCCGTCGCGATATGGATGAAGTTCTGTCGATCGAACACGGCAGCTTTCAGTTCCCGTGGACGGAGGAAGAATTTCTCTGCTGTCTGCGGCAACGCAACTGCATCGGAACGGTGGCAGAACTTGATCATAAGATTGTGGGATTCATGATCTATGAACTTCACAAGTCGATGCTGCGGATTCTCAACTTTGCCGTTGGTCCGGAGGCTCGACGCCACGGCATCGGACGCCAGATGGTGCAACGTCTGATTGACAAACTTTCGCAGCAGCGGCGCCGCGAGATCGTACTGGAAGTACGAGAGACCAACGTGCCGGCTCAGTTGTTCTTCGGACACAACGGGTTCCGTGCGATCACCGTCCTGCGTCAGCACTACAACGACACCTGCGAAGACGCTTACTACATGCGGTACTGCCTGACGGAAGACGCAACGATTCCGTTCATTCCGCACAACCGCATTTCGGAATACGACGCTGCGTGATCTTCGAGACCGCTCGATGGCCACCACGTTTGACACCCGAATCATAAGACACGCAACGAATCCTGCCCGAAGTTCTTCGGGCAGGATTTTTTTGTCTCGTTCCCGGGCGAGCGGTATGCGTCAGCTTGCCGGTACGTCAACGCGGCTGCGCAGTCAGGATGCAGCTCAATCTGGAGCGCAATCTGGAGCGCTCCGAGTTCTCGGAGCACTCTTTTTCCAAAACGGCGGCCAACAGTGGACAATCTTCTGTTCATCAACATTGCCCCAAAGGAAAGCGGTGACAAGTCACCGCACTCCAAAATTCAATCCACCAGCCGCTACGCCGCGTAGGCTTCCAGGGCTTCCTGACCCTTGCGAGTACAGAAGTCGCCGAAGGACTCAGCGCCTTTGCGGTCGGCCTTAAACGCCGTCAGCAATGGTACAAGAGTCGGGACAATGTCTTCCATCGGCAACATGTCCTTGTAAATGAAGCCCAGCCGGGTTCCTTCCGGATTGCCGCCGAGGAACATCGTGTACTTGCCAACGGCCTTGCCGACGAGTCCAATATCCGGCGTGTACGGCCGGGCACAACCATTCGGACAGCCGGTCATGTGAACAGCGATCTTGTCGGACTGCATGCCCAGTTTCGCGATCGCGATATCCAGATCATCAATGATCCCCGGCAACGCTCGTTCGGATTCGGTGATCGACAGTCCACAGGTTGGAAAGGCCGGGCAGGCAATGGCGTAACGTCGCACCAGCGACAATTCTTCGGCACTCTTCATGCCGTGTTCAGCCATGATGCGATTGATCTCGGCCTTATCCTGCGGATCAATGTTGCACAGGATGACGCTCTGTAACGCCGTAAGCCGCGTATCCATCCCGAATCGCCGGAGGAGGACTCGCAGACCAGTCTTGATCTGCAAACCGCCTTCGTCCTTGATGCGACCGTTTTCGATATTGATGCCGAGAAAGAGCTTTCCGTCACCCTGCTCATGCCAGCCGATGTGGTCATCAACACCGGTCACCTCAGCGGGATGTGGTTCAGCAAGGCCCTGACCGTAATACTGTTCCACCATAGCCTTAAATTTCGGGACACCCCAATCGGCGATCAAATACTTCAATCTCGCAATCTTGCGATCTTCGCGATTGCCGAAGTCGCGCTGCACCTTCACCACCGCTTCGCTGACCGCCACGACCTGATCTGCCGCTGCGTACGCAATCCGATGTGCCAATGCAGGGAACGTTTTTTCGGCGCTCGGCGTGCGCCCCATACCGCCACCAGCGAGCACGTTGTAGCCCACGATCGATCCGTTTTCGACGATCGCCATCAGGCCGAGATCATGCGTGTAGAGGTCGATGCAGTTATCTTCGGGCAGAGCGATCCCCATCTTGAATTTACGGGGTAAGTAGCGAGCTCCATAGATTGGCTCTTCGACCGGTTTGAATTCGGTCGTATCGACTTCTTCGCCATTTTCATCTTTCAGCCACAGGTCATAGTACGCTCTCGTGCGTGGCTTAAAGTGTTCTGCCAACTCCTGTGACAGCGCCTGCATCTGTTCGTGGACTTTTGTTTTAAACGGTGCCGGGCAGGCCATCACGTTACGATTGACGTCTCCACAGGCAGCCAACGTCGTGAGTTTTATTTCGTTGATGGCGCGAATCGCTTCTCGCAGATCGCCCTTCAGCACACCGTGCAGCTGAAATCCCTGGCGGCTGGTGATTCGTAAAGTTCCGTTTGCGAGTTTCTCGCAGAGATCCAATTCAGCAAGGAACTGCGCCGCAGTGACTCGCCCACCGGGAATACGCGTCCTCACCATGCATGAATAATGCTTGCCCAGCAGTTTCCCGTCGGCACCTTTGGCCTTGCGAGTGTCCCGATCATCCTGCAGGTACGACCCGTGATGTTTCAACAGTGTGGCAGCGTCGTCGGAGAATTCCGGCTTGTCATTCAGGATTTCTTCGCCCAGTGTGCCAAGCAACTGGTGAGACGCTTCCTTCAGCACTTCAACTTTGCTGAGTTTTGGTTGTTCCGACATCTGAATACTGTTCCGCTGCACAAAATAAAGGAAAAACGAGCCCGCAGTGTGATGCCAGGCCCAACGAGTATACGGCGAGGCGTTTTCGTTGAACAGGCGTCCTGAGGTGTACGTTCCCGACAGACGGAAATCACCCTGCACCTGAGAAAATACGGTCTCAGCCGATTCACAGCTGATGCCAGGATCTGTTGAAATTCCTGCCGTCCTGCAAACTGATGGCAGGGTTTGCCGAATCTTGGTCCTGAAGGCGGAGTTTGACGCAATGTCCTGGCGCGATCTGGAAGAATCTATCGGGTTTGTGGCACATCAGTCCGGTGCGCAGAAAACGGAATCGCGAGAAAGCATTACCCGCTACATCGTCCTCAAATTGATTGCGAACGGGTTGCCAATTCCGAAGTGCTTCGAGGACCACGACCGGCTTGGTGCGCCACGGCTGTTGAGCACGTACCATCATCGACTTAAACGACTTGATTCGATCCACTGCCCTGCTGACGCGCGCATCGAAGCGTTTTTGCGGCGATACTTCGATCGCGTCAAGGGCTGCAGTGCGTTGCGCCTGCCGGACCTGACGGTGATTCTTGACCGTCACGGAATCGCTCGTGAATTATCACTGCCACACGACGGCGACGAATATCAGAACGAATTCGGGAATTCGTATCGTGTGCGCAACGGAGTGTTGCATAATCCCGCAAATGACCGCCGCACAACAGAGGGAACATTCCACATCACCGAAGGCGGGCTGTCAATTCCGCGCGACAAGAAAGTCGTTCCGAAAGCCACATTCGCTGCGCTTTTCCGGCACGCGATGCATCCGCCGGACAGCCTGTTGCAATTGCCGTTTACTTCTCACGATGCCAATCCGGCCAGTGCTTTTGTCTCGCTGCTCATTCGACCAGTTCTGTGTCCCGAAGTACCGGGCTATTGCGAGCAGCAGTCGATGGAAATTCGCCTCTTTGCCCCAGGGGCACTGGTCAGTAATCTGGACTTCGTTGAGTCGATTTTTGGCAACGCAGGCGATCCCTTTCTGCCCGCTCACGATGCGGCTCTGGATGTGGAGCAATGGAGCGGGCACACGGGCTGTGTGATTCTGGCTCCTCATCTGGTCGGAGTCACCAAAAAGGATGTGAGCCTTCCGTCGTATGATGAAGCCACTGAACGTCAGCGCGAAGACGGGATGTGCTGGAAATCCGAAGATGAAAAGTACAACGACGGCGTTCCGTTTAAGCTCACCTGTCGCGATGAAGAAGGCGTGATTGTCACGTTGATTGCTGACAACTATTACGGATACTGCAAGAAGGAAGTCAAGACACAGCTCAGTTATGCGGCCAACCTTGGAGGACAGGTTGAAGAGGAACACGCTGGTGGAGCACTGGCGTTTGCCAGTTTCAATCTGGGAGAAGAATTCTCTGCGGACAGCAGGCGTTACAACAATCGAACCTTTGCTGACGTCGCACGGGATTATGCGTCGCTCATGCATGTGCAGCCGGATGGCTACGCGGTCGATGCCACACATTCGAATGTGATTTACGTCTCTGAAGATGCACGCTTCACAGTCAGTGATCAGCGCATTTCGTGGCACTCCAGCGGGGGCATCCAGAGTATTCCGCTGCGTCCAGGATACATCTATATCACGCCTTCCGGCTACAAAGTGCGGCTGGAGAAACACCCAGCGGCACCGTCCTGGCGACTTATCGGGACTTTGTTCGAAGGTGTCCTCTGCCACAAACCGTGTACCGTGAGCGGCGGCGGCAAGAGTGAGATCAGTAAGTCTATCGCCGATTATCTGTTGCACGGCCCGGTTTTTGTGGCCGACGCGGAAAATGACCTGAATCTGATTCAGCAGATCTTCGATCGCGATTATGCGGACCGCTGGAGCCCGACGGGAAGTGTACAGCCGGATTATCTGAGGAAGCCTACGCGAAAGGTGCTGGACAGTACGAGATCGCTCGGCAGCGTCATCAAGTTGCTGACACCATCTGTGGACTACACCGAGGCGTACAACCAATGGCTGGACGAGATTCCGGATCATATTTATGCGATCGTATTTGTGATCAAGCGGATGCACGTCGGCGATCCCGACGAATGGCGCAGGCATTTTTCTGTGGACATTGTCAATGGTCATCCCGGCCATGAACTCAAATTCGGAGATCGAAAACTGGTCGGCACGTATTTGCGTGTCGGGCTGTTCGGCGAAAGCACATGGAGGACCTACAAGCTGCGTCAGGATTTTGCACCGGCTCAGAAGGTTCAGACAGAAGATGACATCACCGCGTCTGTCATCGTCCCGCGCCGCGCGTTGCAGCATCTGGGGAATGTGGTGACGGAAGAAACCAGTTACAAGTTTGTGCGGAACTGTGAATATCGGCTCTTTCAGCGCCCCGATGATGCTGTGCATCGCGGGCTGGATAAGCAGACGGAAGCCGATCTTGCAAGGTCGGACAACTTCATTGTCAACTTTGAACCATTGTCGCGAAAGCGAGTCGATGAAATCTGCGACCGGCCAGTCGATTTGAGTCAGTTTACACAGCCGATGCAGCAACTGCTTCACGAAATGCAGGAGGCAGACGACAGCTATGTGGTGTGTTCCAACACACCGCGAATGGTCAACGGCGTACCGAGTCGAAATCCACGATATCTGCAGCCCCGACCGACCCTGATTGATCCTGTGAATCTGCATGTGGCCGAGATGGGGATTCGCCTTTCACGGGCGGTCCCCGTTGACAAATCCGTGCATACTCCCGTCCAGGCAATCCTGATCGGACGCCGCAACAATCCGCCTGAACCGGCTCGAGGTATTCGCGCCCTGTCCGTCTACAATCCGATTCATTATCAGGAGCTGCCGGAACTGTTCATGGATTTCGTGAGTGCGCTCACAGGCAAGAGTCCGTCCACGACCGGTGCGGGCAGTGAAGGTGCATTGACGAAAGGGCCCTTCAATTGTCTGCGTCCGATCACAGATCTGAACAATGCTCTTGTGAGCTACCTGCTCACCGGTCTTGCAGGGTTTTCGACGCCAGCCGGACACATCGGCAGCCGGGTGCGGGTCGATCATGATATCAGCCTGCTGATTCCGGAGATCTGGTGTCGTCTGAGCCCTGAAGAACGGTCTCCGGAATTCCTGATTGCCGAACAATTGCTGGAGAAGATGGAAGACTACGATTTCAATGGCAGGCTGATTCCGGCCAGCCGATTAGGCTGGCGGATCACCACGCGGTTCATCCGCCGGTTCGCCGGACGCGTGTTCGATAATCCCAACCGAGTGTTTGACAGAGAAATTCTGCAGCCGGAAACCCAGGATCCCGCTGCATTTGCTGACGGTATGCTTTACATAGCCGAAGCACAACAGCGGATCGCCAGGATGTACTTTGAGGACGGTTCGATCGACATCGCCTGTCCGCCAATGAAGGCGCTGCTGCATATCATGGTCGATGGGTCGTTTGAGTCAAAGACGATTCGCGACGCGGAGATCCGAAACCTGTTTACGAAGGAATCATTACTGGCATCCGACTGGTACACAGATCGCCTGCGCCTGCGTCAGTTACGTGAACAGCAGTTGTGGCATCGGCACGTGCAGTCCCTCGAGACGTTTTTCAACAGCAATGAATTCCCGGAAGAAAAAATGAGTATGAATATCTCCGGACGACTCGAGAAATCGCGTCAGCGATTGAGTACCGTGCTGTCGGCCGAGTATCTGTCGGAGCTGCAGGGCACGCTGGGAACTGATCGATTATGATTTTGTCGCAATCAACGAATCCCGCGTCGGAGACACGGGGTACAGGGCGGGGTTTCTGCGTATGGAAAATCACAATTTGCAGCTTCCCAATGCCAGGATGGCGTTCCGGCCAGTTGCGTCTCCTGGGGTCGGTCCTATAATTAGACTGGTTCTGTTTTCAAAGCCAGATGCCGGGCTTTGAGCAATTCAACAGCAAGGCCGCGCGACCGAGGGTCGATTCACATGTTGGAATGGTTCCGAAACGTCTGGATGTCGGTAACAACCGTGCTGCAGGGGATGTACGTCACATTGCTGACAATGTTGAAGACGTATAATCGACGGACGTTTACTGAAGTTTACGAATACCCCGAACTGCCGCTCAAAGTGAAACCTCGTTACCGTGGATTTCACAGGTTTGACCTCACAACGTGCATCGGCTGCGACAAGTGCGCGGCGGCCTGTCCGGTTGACTGCATCTACATCGACAAGGAAAAAAGTCCCGTCGGTAAAGGCTTTCGCATCAACGGGTTCACGATCGACTACACCAAGTGCATGTTCTGTGCATTGTGTGTGGATCCGTGCCCGGTGGATTGTATTTTCATGGGTTCAGTCCACGACTTAAGCGGCTACAGTCGTGATGGATGTATTGTCGATTACGCTAAACTTCCGTTAGAAATCGCGTGGGGCAGGGCGTCGTTGAATCCAACTGTGGTTTCAGAATCAAAGGTTTTGCATCAGGCAGTTTGGGTCAAGGGTGAACCGAGCCCGTTTGAATTTGCTGGCGCAGAAAAGTAATGAATTTTCCCGGAGTGCTGAGAAATTGTGATGAGTAACCGACAGGATGGTTGGTTCCGTGAATCTTGCCAGCGGTCGGAATTCTGATCGTTGATTGAATCAAACTCTTGAATAGACGGATGCAGAACATGGTCGCTGAAGAAACAGTGCTGACGATTGAAGGTGTCAATCAGCGACTGCCATTGGTACGCACCATTGTGCGCGACATCATGGAACTGCATCTGGATATAGCAGTGCGGAAACAGCGTTTGAGTTCTTTGCGGGAGCGCCACCCCGCGTCGGGTGGTGACGATTCAGTTTACGAGCAGGAAGTGCTGCAGATGGAATCTGAATTGCCACACGACGAACAGCGACTGGATGAGTTTGCTCAGGAACTGCATCAGATCGGCGGGACGCTCACTGACGCACAGTCGGGTACCGTGGATTTTCCAGCTGACATGGATGGTGAAAGAGTTTGGCTTTGCTGGCGAAGTGACGAACCCGAAGTGCTGTACTGGCATTGCGGTGACTGCGGCAAAAGCGATCGCGTCTCACTGTATCACGAAATGAGCAGTGGCGGATATTCCGCAGAAAATGGACTGCAGCAGGATGCGTAGGAGTTTATCTGATTTCTGCTGGTTTTGTGAGCGGCAAGGCGCTAGCCGCCGGTTTTTGCAGATCAATTACCCGCGGCTAGCGCCTTGCGGCTCACCGTCTTGTAGATGGTAAGAATATTCAGTAACCTGGGGTTGGATTGATGACGGATCTCGTCGGGCATTTTCTGGTTTTTGCTCTGGTAGCCATTGGCTTCCTGATGGTGCCGCTCATCGTTGGTCGCCTGCTTCGACCAAAATTGCCGACCCCGGAAAAAGATGCAATCTATGAATGCGGCGAACCGGCCATTGGTTCCAGCTATATTCAGTTTGACCTGCGGTTCTATGTGGTTGCCTTGCTGTTCATCATTTTTGACGTGGAAGTTGCGTTCTTTTTCCCGTGGGCGTCTGTCTACGGCAGCACGATGCAGTTGGCAGATACTCAGTTGTCTGATTCCGCCCGGACCGAACTGAGCGCTCGGCTGTTGAGTATCGATCCTGCAACCATCAGTCCTGCTCAGGTCATTGACGCCCAGACAGCATTGCAGTTGGGCTGGGTGGGGTTGGCGGACATTCTGGTCTTCTTCAGTGTGTTGCTGGTTGGATTTGCTTACGTCTGGAAACGTGGCGATCTTGACTGGATTCGCGCATTGTCAAAAAAATCGACTCAGGCGGCCGATCAGACTGCAGCCTCGACCCGTGGCTGATTGACCTTACTTTCTTACGATGCTGTTCAGGAATTTGGAAGACACCTTCATGGACATTCAGGGCATCCATTCGATTCTGCTGGAAAAATTCGGAGCAAGCGCCGTCGGCAGCGCAACGCATCCAGCGATCGATCCGTGGATTCAGGTGGAGTCATCTTCCATTGTGGACGTCGCCAGGTTTCTGCGCGACGACGAACGCCTGTTGTTCAATCATCTGAACGATTTGTGCGGTTGTGATTACCTGGAAACAGATCCAAAAAAAGTTGCTAAGTTCGGTCACGAACCTCATGTGGAAGTCGTGTATCAGCTCAGCAGCCTGAAGCTGCGGCATTTGCTGAAGCTTAAGGTGGTCGTGCCACGCTGGAAGAATGATGTGCCGGGTGAGCTGCCGGTCGTGCCTTCGGTCAGTTCACTCTGGGGAATCGCCAACTGGCATGAACGGGAAGCCTACGATCTGGTCGGCATTCATTTCGAAGGTCATCCGAACCTGCGTCGTATCCTGTGTCCGGAAGACTGGGTCGGGCATCCCCTGCGAAAGGATTATGCCTTTCCGCTTGAGTATCACGGTGTGCGAGGTCGGTAAGTGAAATTGCGTTGAGTTGGGCGGCAAAGGCCGACCCGGAGCAGTTCGGTCATGAGTATGCAAATTGAAGATCCGCGTGTTGTTGAATTTGACGTTCAGACGGACGAAATGCTGGTGAACATGGGTCCGCAGCACCCCAGCACGCACGGCGTGTTGCGGCTGCTCCTGCGAACGGACGGCGAAATTGTGCATGAATGTACGCCGCATATCGGCTACCTGCATCGTTCTGCCGAGAAGATTGGCGAAAACCTGTCGCCGCCTCAGTACATTCCATACACAGATCGTATGGACTATTTGGCCGGCATGAACATGAATCTCGGCTTTTCGCTGGCTGTGGAAAAACTGATCGGTATGAAAGTGCCCGAAAAGGGCGTCCATCTGCGAGTTCTGATTGCCGAACTGGGTCGGATCGCGAGCCACCTTGTCGGCATGGGAACGTATGGACTGGACCTTGGAACTTTCAGTCCCTTCCTTTACGCATTTCGTGAACGCGAGATCATTCTGGATCTGTTTGAAGAGGCCTGTGGGGCGCGGCTCACGTACAGTTATCTGACGGTGGGTGGTGCAACACATGATCTGCCGGACGAGATTGAAATTCCGGAAGGACTGGCATCTCTCACCGGTCGCAAGCAAGGAGAACGTTTCGCGTACCTTGATGTCGTTGAAATGTTCCTGCAATGGCTGGAACCCCGGATTAAGGAATATCACACGCTGCTGACGCGGAATACAATTTTCATCAAGCGCACAGCTGGACAGGGTGTGTTGACGCCTGAAATGGCCGTCAGTTACGGGTGCACCGGGCCCGTACTGCGGGGCAGCGGCGTCAATTTTGACCTGCGCCGCGACGGCGAACCAATTTACACCAACATGTATAAGGGCTACGACTTCGACGTCATCGCAGCGCCGTTCAAAGACGCACCGCGCGAAGTGGTGCTGGGCGACAACTGGTGCCGCTTTTACGTGCGGATGCTGGAGGTCGTGCAGGCGATTCGACTCGTACGCCAGGCCATCCCAAAATACAAAGCCGCCACGGGTAGTTTTCGTGAAGTGTTTAAACTGAACAGCAAGCTGCCAAAGGACGAGGTCTATCTCGAAACCGAAGCGCCTCGAGGTCAGATGGGCTTTTACGTGGTTGGGAACGGCGAAGGAAATCCACTCCGCGTCCGCGCCAAGAGCAGTTGCTTTTGCAACGTGGCAATCACGGACCAGATCTGTCAGGGTGTGCCGCTCGCCGACATCCCGGCGATCGTCGGATCATTGGACATCGTGATGGGCGAGATCGACAGGTAGTACGTCTGCCATCTCAGACGGACGTCCATGCAATTCCCCTCGGCAGGCTCCGGATAGAGTCCGAGTAGGCTATTCAGAACAATAAACGAGTTGCAATCCGTTGAGGAGATTTAGGCATGTCCGTACTTGATGCGGTGCCGCTGGCAGTGATCGTTCATTTACAGCGGGACGAGTCGGGGGCAATCCGTGTGGGGAATAGCCGCGTGTTGCTGGAGTTGGTCATTCGTGCCTTCCAGAACGGGGAGACTCCGGAGGCCATCGTTCAGTCCTATGACACGTTGAGTCTGGTCGATGTCTACGCCGTCATTGGTTACTACCTGAGTCAACCCAATGCAATCGATGAGTATGTCACCGAGCGATCTGCGGCCGCCGACGTGACGCGCCAGCGGATCGAGGCCGCTCAGCCCGCCCGGTCGAAGCTCCGGGAGACACTACTGATCCGAGCTAAAGCGATGGAGCAACAGCGTGTTGCGACTCCTCAGTGACGAGAACTTTCGTGGTGAAATCCTGCGCGGACTACGACGGCGACTGCCGGATGTCGATGTGGTTCGCGTTCAGGACGTCGGCCTGGCCGGCGCGGAAGATCCGGCAATTCTCGCCTGGGCTGCGACAGAAGGTCGAGTCCTGGTGACGCATGACCGCAACACTATCCCGGAATTTGGGTACGAGCGGATTCGGCATGGGCTACCCATGCCCGGCGTGTTCGTGGTCGATGACGATCTCCCTGCGGGGCACGCGATCGCCGATCTCCTGTTGGCGGTCCAATGTGGCGAAGCGATCGAGTGCCATGGACTCATCACTTACTTTCCACTCTGAACTCCGCTCTTCGCCAGTCTTGAACTGACATTTGGAACTGAACGGGTTAGCCGGAGCATGGCTATCGAGAGCTCGCCGCAATGCGCAATGGATAGACGCCTGTCTTCATTGCATTGGGAGTTCAGTCAGGCTGGTTCGTGGAGGCAGCCTCCTGCGCGAAAACACCAGGAAAATCCTGACTTTTCGGCGTCGGACCAATTTCGCATACCCGTAAAAGTGCATCAGGCTCTATGATTCACGGCCCTTTGCCTCAGAAGCGGCATGAATTGATCACTTGAGACAATTCCTGAGCCTTTCATCCTCTCCCTGTAACGAATTCGCATGACTTCCAACGGACCTGACATCAGAACCCTGCTTGAAGAGCGCATCCTGATCATCGACGGCTCGATGGGAGCCCTGATCATGTCGAATAACCCGGACGAAGCCGGTTATCGAGGCGAGCGATTCAGGGATCATACCGTCGATATCAGAAACGCCACTGACCTGCTTGTCCTGACTCAGCCAGAGCTGATCTCGGGCATCCATCAGCAGTATCTGGATGCTGGCGCTGACATCATCGAAACGGATACGTTCAATGCGAATACTGTGTCGATGGAAGAATTCCAGTTGTCGCACCTGACGTATGAAATCAACAGGGTCGGGACTGAGTTGGCTCGCACGGTAGCTGACAAGGAGACGGCGCGCGATCCGAACAAGCCGCGCTACGTTGCAGGAAGTATCGGGCCCACGAAGGTCCAGCTGTCGATGAACGCCGACAAGCCGGGCAGCCGACCGTTTCAGTTTGACCAGATGGTCGAATCCTACGCCGAACAGATTCGCGGACTCATGGACGGCGGCTGCGACCTGCTGTTGCCCGAAACAAGTTTCGACACGCTGAACATGAAAGCGTGCCTGTTTGCCATCGGCAAGGTCTTCGAAGAAAAGGGCCGTGAGATTCCCGTGATGATTTCCGGCACCGTGTTCACCGGAGGAGTTACGCTGCTTGGCCAGTCCGTCGAAGCCTTCTACGCAGCGATTGAACATTTCCCGGCACTTAGCGTGGGCTTCAATTGCGCGTTGGGGCCGAAGCAGATCAAGCCATATCTTGAAACGTTGTCGAATCTGGCAACAACATACGTCAGTTGCTATCCGAATGCCGGAATGCCGGACGGAATGGGTGGCTTCGACACGAATGCCGGCGACTTTGCTGAGATCGTGCGATCGCTGGCGAAATCCGGTTTACTCAACATTGTCGGAGGCTGTTGCGGTACCACACCTGAGTACATCCGGGCGGTGGCGGATGCGGTGAAGGGGATCAAGCCGCGAAAGATACCGCAGGGCAACGGTTGGTCAACGTATTCGGGATTCGATTATCTGGCCCTGCGTCCGGAATCGAATTTCATGAACGTCGGCGAACGCACGAACGTCGCGGGTTCGCGTAAGTTTCTGCGGCTGGTTCGCGAAGACAAGTTTGACGAAGCCGTCAGCATCGCGCGCGATCAGGTCGAAGGCGGCGCTCAGGTCATTGACGTCAATATGGATGAGGGGCTGCTGGACGGGCCGCGCTGCATGGAGAAATTCCTGTGGCTGCTGCACGATGACAACATTCGCGTGCCGATTATGATCGACAGCTCTGACTGGAAAGTCCTTGAAGCAGGTCTGAAGTGCGTTCACGGCAAGAGCATCGTCAACAGCATCAGCCTGAAAGAAGGTGAGGCCGAATTTCTGCACCGCGCGAAACTTGTCCGCCGCTACGGAGCGGCCGTGATTGTGATGGCATTCGACGAAACCGGGCAGGCCGCCACCTGCGACGAGAAAGTCCGGATCTGCAAGCGTGCGTACAAGCTGTTGACGGAGAAAGTCGGCTTTCCTCCCACAGACATCATCTTCGACGCCAACATTCTGACCGTTGGCACGGGTATGGAGGAACATGCCAACTACGCGGTGGAGTTCATCGAAGCTGTGCGCCGCATCAAAAAGGAATGCCCCGGCGCGAAGACTTCGGGAGGCGTGAGTAACGTATCGTTTTCTTTCCGAGGCAACGATGTTGTGCGCGAGGCGATGAATGCGGCCTTCCTGTATCACGCGATTCAGGCAGGGCTCGACATGGGCATCGTGAATCCTCAACAGCTGGAAGTCTACGACGAAATCGACAAGGAACTGCTGGTCTATATCGAAGATGTGTTGCTGAATCGTCGGCCGGACGCAACGGAACGGATGGTTGACTACTCGGAGAAAGTCAAAGCCAGGGCCAGTGGCAAAGAAAAAGTCGAAGAGTGGCGCAGCGGGTCGGTTGAAGAACGTCTGCAGCATGCTCTGTTGAAGGGGATCACCGATAACATCGACTGCGATACCGAGGAAGCTCGTCTGAAATACGGTCGCCCGCTGGATATCATTCAGGGGCCGCTGATGGACGGCATGAACGTCGTCGGTGAACTGTTCGGTGCCGGCAAGATGTTTCTGCCGCAGGTGGTCAAATCCGCGCGAGTGATGAAAAAGTCGGTCGCGTGGCTCGAACCGTTCATGGAAGCGGAGAAGGCCGCGAAGATCAGTGGGCGGTTGCAACAGTTCACCGATGCGGGACTGTTCACGGGGACCCGCGAAGAAGCCATGGCGTTGGCGGAAGCTGCCGAAAAGCTGGCCGATCCGAACGCCGTCGCCAGCAGCAATCGAGGCACAATTCTGATTGCGACTGTTAAGGGTGACGTCCATGACATCGGCAAAAACATCGTCGCCGTTGTGCTGCGATGCAACAACTTCAAGGTGATCGATCTTGGCGTGATGGTTCCGTGCGAGAAGATTCTGGAAGAAGCAATCAGGCACAAGGTTGATATCATCGGGCTGAGTGGACTGATTACGCCATCACTGGAAGAAATGATTATCGTCGCTCGAACAATGAAGGAGCAGGGATACACCGTGCCGCTGCTCATCGGCGGAGCTACGACCAGCGCGAAACACACGGCGGTGAAGATCGCTCCGGCGTACGATCAGCCGGTGGTGCATGTGGGCGATGCTTCGTTGTCAGTTGGCGTCGTGGAGGCTTTGCTGGATGTAGATCGCAAGCCGGAGTTCGTGGCGAAGAACATTGAAGCTCAGGTCAGGGCGAAGGCGTCATTTGACCAGCGTCAGCAGGTCTCACTGGTGCCGTATGCGAATGCTTTGGCAAAGCGGTTCACAATTGACTGGGCGAATTACACGCCACCGCAGCCTGACTTCACCGGGACTCGAATCATTGAAGACCTGCCGCTGGAGGAACTGGTTCCGTATATCGACTGGTCACCGTTCTTCAGTTCATGGCAGTTGATCGGCAAGTATCCAAAGATTCTCAACGACGCCGTGGTCGGTGAAGAGGCACGCAAGCTGTTTGCTGACGCTCAGGATGAACTGAAAGTCCTGCTCGCCGATAAGAGCATCAAAGCCCGCGCGGTCTACGGATTCTGGCCCGCGAATTCCGACGGAGATGACATCGTGCTGTGGACCGATAAAACACGAACGAAGGAACTTATGCGGTTTCCGATGCTGCGGCAACAGTGGGAGCGAGTTGGACAGACGAATTATCGCTCACTGGCAGACTATGTGGCACCTATAAAGGATACAGGGGCCAGGAATCAGGATTCAGTAAATCGCAGTGCGACAGACCCGACGCATCCTGAATCCCGAATCCTGAATCCGCTCGTTGATTACATCGGTGCCTTTGCCGTCACGGCCGGCCAGGGTTGCGATGAACTTGCAAAATCCATCGAAGCAGCGGGTGATGACTATCGAGCGATCATGATCAAGGCACTCGCCGATCGCTTCGCGGAAGCCTTTGCCGAATATCTGCACGCGAAAGTTCGCCGCGAGTGGGGTTATGGTCAGAGTGAAAACCTGAACAGCGCGCAACTGATTGAAGAAGAGTACGACGGGATCCGTCCGGCTTTCGGATATCCATCATGCCCCGACCATCTTCCGAAAGGTCCGCTCTGGAAATTGCTTGACGCCGAGAAAGCCACGGGGATGACCCTGACGAGCAGTTTCGCGATGTGGCCAGCCGCATCGGTAAGCGGTCTTTATTTCAGCGTACCCACACGCATGCTCCCTGGCTCCCGTTATTTCAGCGTCGATCGCATCAGCCGGGATCAGGTAGAAAACTACGCAACACGCATGAAAATGACCGTCAAGGAAATCGAACGTTGGCTCGCACCGAATCTGGGGTACGCTCCGTAGGATTCCGGAAACAAAAATGCAGACTGCAGAGAAGACTTACGCCATGCTTGGAAATGAGAATCTGTGGCAAGCGGCGGCTCTATGCCATCAGATTCTGGCGGCTGCAGACATCTCACATACTGTCTGCGACGGTGTCGCCGTTTGCCTGCACGGCTATCAACGCAACACGGTTGATCTTGACCTGATCATTGAGCCTGAACGCGCTGCGGATGTCAGGCAGTTGCTGGAAGAAGCAGGGCTGACATGGGACGCTGCAGCCAAGGAGTTCCGCACGAGCGACGGCGTTTTTGTCCAGTTTCTGATGACAGGCGACCGCGCGGGAATCGATTCTAAAGTTCGAATTCCGGTGCCAACAGGTGAGCTGAATATCGAGATCATTGAAGGTTTGCCGGTGCTGCGTCTTTCCCGGCTGATTGAGATCAAGATTGCATGCGGTTTGGGAAGCCTTCGTCGGACACACAAGGATTTTGCCGACGTCGTGGAACTCATCGCCATTCGCAAACTCGACGGTTCATTCGCGCGACATCTTCACAAATCGGTCCGCAGCACGTTTCGCAAGCTCGTCAGGAACGCTCAAAGTGGCACGTAGCGAGTTGGTAATTGTCTGCGCGTGGCAAGCCACAATGGTTCCGTTGGACTTCTGCGATACGATGATGCATGATATCCGGTATCTCAACACTCGAGACTGAGAAGGTAAGATGGCAACAGGCGTATTCCTTAAAACCGTCAGTATCCGCAACTACAAGAGTATTGCAGAATGTGATGTGGAGCTGGGGCGACTAACGCTTCTTGTCGGCCGCAATGGATCTGGCAAGAGCAACTTCCTGGATGCGCTGCGGTTTGTGACGGAGTCCCTGGAAACCTCTGTTGACCACGCACTTCGCGATCGCGGTGGAATCACAGCGGTTCGCAGGATCAGTACAGGTCATCCGCGAAATTTTTCGATCGCTCTGCAGTTGCATCTGCCAGACCAGGCTGTCGACTATGCATTTGAGATTGGATCACAACCGAAGGGTGGATTCGTCGTTAAGTCTGAGCAACTCACGGTTCGAGCCTATTCTGGAGAATTGCGTCACAACTATGAGATCAGGGACGGTGAAGTAACCAGGTCGTCGGCTAAGACTCTGCCTCCGCCGTCACCAGATCGGTTATTCCTTGTTGTGGCCGCCGGACTTTCGCAGTTTCGGCCAGCCTACGATGCAATGCAGGCCATGGGATTCTACAATCTTAACCCGGAAGAGATGAAAGGAATTCAGAAACCCGACGCCGGACAACTGCTCGACCGAGACGGAAGCAATTTAGCGAGTGTCCTCGCCAGACTCGAAGAGGACAACCCAACTATGATCGAACGCATTCGGGAATATTTGTCTCTGATCGTTCCGGACATCACAGGGTTTCAGAGAATTTCCGTTGGCCACCACGAAACACTGGAGTTCCATCAGCGTGTGAAAGGTTCACAACACCCCTGGAAGTTTCTGGCAGGCAGTATGTCCGATGGCACAATGAGAGCGCTTGGAATTCTCACCGCCGTTATGCAACTTGTTGAACGAGCAGAACCTGTGCGGCTCGTCGGAATTGAGGAACCAGAAACCGCCCTCCATCCGGCAGCTTCCGGATCACTCATGGATGCATTGCGTGAAGCATCCCAGCATACTCAGATTATCGCAACTACTCACAGTCCGGACTTGCTTGATCGCTACAATCCTGAAACCGACAGCCTGTTGGTGCTAGCGGCTGAAGAAGGATCAACGAGTGTCGGTGCTGTGGATGATGCTTCACTGACCGCGATTCGGACTCACCTGTTCTCAGCGGGCGAACTTCTGCGCATGGACCAACTTCAGCCATGTTCTCAGCGAGCACCTCAGAAAAGTCTTTTCGAAGAAGTTGGGCAGTGACCATCTTTCTCAACATTGCGCCGATTGTTGAGGGCGATGGAGAAGTAGTCGCAGTTCCGATACTCCTGCGACGGCTGATCCCACACCTTTGCGCGAATGCATTCGCAGAAATCCTGCGGCCGATTCGACAGCCGCGAGATCGTCTGGTACACAACAAAGATCAGTGCCTGAAGAACTCTATCCTGCTTGCCGCAGCAAAGTTGAAGCAACTCAAGTTCGGGCACACGGCGTCTTTGATCCTCGTGCTATGTGATGCAGACGAAGACTGTGCGAAGACCCTTGCTGAGCAGATGAGTTCCGTTGCGTCCGAATCGGGATCTCAGCAATCCGTCTCGACTATTCTCGCGGTGCGGGAATACGAAACCTGGTTTGTCGGTGCGGCAGAGTCGCTCGACCGATTCCTGCATCTGGCGGGAGACATCCCTGAGAACCCGGAGCAGTCCGGAAGCAAGAAGCGTTGGATCGAGGATCGATTCAAGGGCACCAGGTATAGTGAGACTGTCGATCAGGCGCGAATGACAGCAGCGATGGACCTGACCCTTTGTCGCCAGCGCTGTCCTTCTTTCGCTAAACTCTGTCGCGATCTTGAGCGCCTCATGAGGTTGTCCGAAGAAATCGATTGAGTGGGGTTCGTTTCCAACCTGGCGGGCATGGCTTGAACTTGCGGGCGGAAGTGGGGAGACTCCCGATTCGGGGTCCGGAGCGACAGGTTTTCGTGTTAGATCCCATGTTTTGACTCGTCCTAACCCGCAGCAGGGCACAAAATGCCGGCAAATTGCACAGAAATCAACTTGAGCTGCGTCGGCAGGGATTCTGCATGACGAACGCGAGTTCTGGAAAAAGCAACGATTCTGAACTCAATCGGGATCAGATCATTGAGCAGTACTACCGTACACATTCCCGCGAATTGTGGGCTTTGTTTTACGCGATGTGCAGTGATCCGGAACGTGCGTACGACGCGGTGCAGGAATCCTTTTTGCGATACTACGATCATAAAGGGGAACCTGTTCGCGATTTGAGGGCTTGGTTGTTGCGAGTCGGGCAGAACTGGTTACGGGATGTGGCTCGAAAAAAGAGCAATTCCTGTCGACTGCTGCCAGGCTTGGACGAATTTGCGGGGGAGCGAAGTTCTGCGGAAGACATGTTGGCATTGTCCGAGAGACAGGCACAGGTCCGTGGGGCATTGAGTGTCCTGAATGAAGACGACCGGAAAGTTCTGGTCATGAAATATTCGATGGACTGGTCAGCCGCTCAGATAGCGACTGTGATGGATTGCAGCCCGGCTGCAATTGATATGCGGTTATCGAGGGCACGACGCCGTCTCGCTGAAATTCTTGTGGAACGAGGATTTGATTATGAATGACAATTCTACCACCAACCGCGCTCAGAGCAGAATACCGTCTGATGATCAGATGGATTCTCTGCTGCGTGATTTTTTCCGCCTCGAAGTTCCGACGGAATTGAACCAACCGTTACGTCGCATTCCATTGACGATTGCCGTTGCGGCAACATTGACGCTGGCTCCCGAACATCATGTCGAGCCGCTACGGCCTCGATCCGTTCGCGTTGTCGGCGTGGCCGCGTCCGTCGCCGCAATGGCTTTGGCAGTACTGGTGCTGGTGTCCGGCAATCATGAGCCGCCGACGAATGGAAACGGCTTCGCAGGCCCGGACACCAGGCCTCCCCTCGCGACGCCCGGAGACGACTTGCAAATGCTCGTTTCACCACAAGGTGATTCCAGCAAATCAACAAAGGTCGTTGGCCCCGACGGCGTGACGCTCGAAGAAACAGAAATCGAACTGTATCCGCAGAAGTAGCGGTGACTGTCTGGCAATTCCTGTGTCAGGCAAAGCCATCACGATCGCTACTCCTTCGTTTCTCCGGTCGCTTTCTTCTTCCATGTTCCCCGCGGCAGTACTTTTGCGCGTGCAGCCCATGCGTGCCATTCTGCAGCCATTGTTTCCACAAGTTCGGGTTGAGTTTCCGCAAGATCCTGCTGTTCGCCCCGGTCTTTCGCGATGTCATAGAGTTCCCACGGCTGATCTTCTTTTGCGACAAGTTTCAGATTCTCTCGGCGAACGGCACGGTTCCCTTCGTGTTCCCAGAAGAGTGTGCGTTTTGCAAAGGGCGGTGCACCGGATGGCAAATCAGACGTGTGCAACAGTGGCCTTAAACTCTGGCCTTCAAGAGGTTGCACATCATGAGCGTTGAATTGTCTGGGATACTCAGCGCCCGCCACATCGACGCAAGTCGCCATGATGTCGATCAGGTGTGACGGTTCCTGCACAAGTCTGATTGTCGGACTGTCATCCGTTTTTGTCCGTTGAATGCCGGCGGGCCAATGTACGATCAGTGGTGTGCTGATGCCTCCTTCGTGAGTCCAGTGCTTAAATTCCCGAAAGGGTGTATTGCTGACGTTTGCCCAGCCGCGACCATAGGCGATGTAAGAATCGTCCGGCCCCGGCATCATCTCAGGCCCTGTGCGAATCCACCGACCGTCGCGGGTCTGCATCGGAGCACTGATGCGAGGTTGCAGACCGTCGCGACCGAGTGGCTGCAAATTGCCAGGACCTGATCCATTGTCTTTGCGTCCGACCCCTTCCGCGCAGCCGCCGTTGTCCTGCAGAAAGAAGACCAGCGTGTTGTCCAGGTCCCCGGTAGATTCCAGTTGATCAAGAATCCGCCCGATGCCCTGATCCATGTTGTCGATCATGGCAGCGTAGACTTCCATGCAGCGCGCTTCCCATGCAGTATTCTGTACTCGGTCCCATTCGTCCGTCGCCGCTGCCGGTGTGATATCGGCGTTGATCAGCCCAAGCTGTTTCAGGCGCTCCAGCCGCGCGGCACGAATCGCCTCATAACCGGCGTCATAGCGGCCTTTGTATTTCTGAATGTCTTTTTCCAGGGCATGCATGGGCCAGTGCGCGGCCGTGTATGCGGCGTACAGGAAGAAGGGCCGTTCGCTGGCGGTGCTGTGGTGTTTCTGCAGAAAGCCGACCGCGTTGTCGCTGATGGCGTCTGTGTAGTAGTACGTTTCCGGCTGATACAGGTTGTCATTCTCCGGCGTGATGTATTCATTTTGTCGGCAGAGTGTTGCGGGATCGTAGAAGCTGCCCGCTCCCGTAATTGTTCCATAAAAATCATCGAAGCCTCGCTGCAACGGCCATGCAGACTTGTCACCGTTCGCAGCAGTGTGTCGCGTCACATGCCATTTGCCACACATACTGGTGTGGTATCCGGTCTGTTTCAACACTTCGGCGATCGTCAAACAGTTGTTGTTCAACTGACCGCGATAGCCATCGTGTCCGCGATCTTCCATCATGTGGCCCACACCTGCCTGATGCGGGTACAGACCGGTCAGTAGTGAGGCTCGAGTGGGACAGCAGCGTGCCGTGTTGTAAAACTGGGTGAATCGGACTCCATTGTAGGCCAGTCGGTCAAGATTCGGCGTCTGGATCTCGCCCCCATAACAGCCGATATCGGAAAACCCCATGTCGTCTGACATGATCAAAACAATATTTGGCCGAGAGTTGACGGCGTCTGTGTTCAAAGGCTCCGCTGCGTACAGAAGATCACCTGCAACGAAGCCCAGCATCGTCGCCAACGCGAAACAACATCCACTGCGTCGTTCCGAGGATTGAAATAACATCATGTCGGGACTTCGCCTTGAATTGAGCATGGAGACGACTGAAGTGATGAGAAACAGGCGGACTTTGGGTCACGGCAGCCGTTTTTCGACCGATCAACCGAATCTTTTGTCCCCATGCCGCGTTTACGACTGACAACGGTTGAAAACTGAAATACCCTGCGGATTCTGCGGTGTTCTCCCGGACGGAGTTTTTTGGGCACTCTGGAAAAATCTGCGCAAGGCCTGACACGATTTATGGCAACCGACGAAGCATCTGGCAACTCAAACCAACCCTCTGGCGATCTCAGTAATCTGAAGATCGGCGAATTCCTGCTGCTGCGGCGACTGGGCAGTGGCGGCATGGCGGACGTGTATCTGGCCGAACAGACGTCACTTCATCGTAATGTCGCCGTGAAAATCCTGAAGAATGATGTCATCACTGGTGACCGCGATGTCATGCTCAAACGCTTCGAACAGGAAGCTCGCGCGGCTGGCGGTTTAAGTCATTCCAATCTCGTCCAGATTATTACCACCGGTCGTGAAGGCAATATCAGCTACATCGTTCAGGAATACGTTGCAGGACTGAATCTCAGCCAGTGGATCAGGAAGCACGGCACCCCCGACTACGGCACCGGATTGAAATGGATGCAGCAGATCGCGGCCGCATTACATGCAGCTTCAGAAGCTGGCATCGTGCACCGCGATGTGAAACCCGAAAACGTGATGGTCACTCGTGGTGGCATCGCCAAGGTTACGGACTTCGGCCTGGCACAGTTGAATCAGCCATCCAGTCCAAAGATGAACCTGACACAAATCGGGACCACGATGGGGACGCCGTGGTACATGAGCCCCGAGCAGATTCAGGGCGAGAAACTGGATCATCGCAGCGACCAGTATTCGTTTGGTGTCACCTGCTACCATATGTTTGCCGGACAGCCACCGTTTCCTGGAAAAAACGCGATGACGGTCGCCGTGCAGCACTTGAAAGAAGAGCCGACACCTCTGAATACGTATCGAGCCGACCTGCCGAAAGATCTTTGTGCGGTCATCCATCGCATGCTCCAGAAGAAGCCTGCCGATCGTTATCAGGATCCGACGGAACTGGAAGCTGAACTCAAACGTCTGGATAATGTCCCGATCAATACAAAACTGGGGGCCACCAACAGTTTGTTTGGACAATGGGTGCCCTGGCTGCCGGAGGCAAAAAAATACTCGCTCGGCTTCCTTGCCGTCCTCTTCGTCTCGTTTATAGCGGGACGGCGGATGGAGCAGCCCGTGCGAATTCCTGAACCAGAGCAGACGCCGGCGATCAGGAAGGAAGAAACTGTGGAAGCCCAATTTGCCGTCGCGATGCGGCAACCGATGCGTGCCGCAGCATGGCAAGCCGTCATCAAAAACTTCAATGATAGCCCATTGGCCGATCTTGCACGGTTGCGACTGGGTGTTGCTTTGATGGGGGGCACGGTACCGGATACTGAAAAGGCGCTGCAAGAATTTCGCAAGATAGCGGACGCCAGTGGACTGGGGCCCGAAAAGAGTCATCTCAAGCTACTTGGACTGGTTGGACAACTCTGGGTCATGGAACAACGACCTCGGACTGATGACACAGATCTTATTGTGCGCGAGATCCAGACAGTGGTGGACAGTTACGAAGATGCTGATGAACTGGAGAGTGCCCTCAACAAAGGGCCGCAGGAATTGAAATCGTTCTTCGAACGATCACAACTTGGAATTACTTCAACATCAGGCTTCGCGTTTGGGATACCAGGCTCTGGACTACAGGAACCGCGTAGACCACGCCCTGTGACTCCGCTGAATGAATAGGGTCACCCAATTGTACAAGACACTCTGCTGGACCGGCGACGCCAACGGGCAGCTGCATCTGCTCGATCAAACCCGGTTGCCATTGCACGTTGAACACATCATCTGCACGACCGTAGAAGAAGTCTGGAACGCCATCAAAGTTCTGAAAGTCCGCGGCGCGCCGGCGATCGGTGTGGCGGCGGCGTACGGCCTTGTGACAGGACTGCAAGTGTCTCGGAATGCGACGGTCGATGAATTTCTGCGGGAAGTCGATCGCATCGCGGCGTATCTGGCAACCAGTCGTCCGACGGCGGTGAATCTGTACTGGGCGATCAACCGCATGAAGGCGGTTGCCGCCAGTCTTGATGCGTTGACCGCAGCTGAAATCCATGATCGACTACTGGCGGAAGCACGCAGCATTGAGCTGGAAGACCGGGCGATGTGTTCGGCGATTGGACGACATGGAAGTACGCTGCTCAAATCCGGCATGTCGATCCTGACGCATTGCAATGCCGGTGGCCTTGCGACGGCGGGTGACGGCACAGCACTCGCCGTGATGTTTCAGGCCGCCGCCGACGGGAAGGACATTCATGTCTTCGCCGATGAAACTCGCCCGTTGCTGCAAGGCGCGCGTCTCACAACCTGGGAACTGCAACAAAGAGGAATCCCGGTCACGCTCATCTGCGACAACATGGCCGCGCAGGTGATGAAGGAAGGCCGGATACAGATCGTGATTACCGGTGCAGATCGTATTGCCGCAAACGGAGATGCGGCCAACAAGATCGGAACTTACGGCGTGGCTGTCCTGGCCAGGTATCACGGCATCCCGTTCTGTGTGGCAGCTCCTTCAAGCACATTTGATCTGAGTCTCGCGGATGGCAGTGGCATCCCGATTGAACAGCGTGACAGCAAAGAAGTGACATGTGGCTTCGGAACGCGAACGGCCCCTGACAACACCATCGTCTACAACCCTGCCTTTGACGTGACACCGAGTGAACTGATCACTGCCATTATCACCGAACGCGGCATCATTCATACACCAACAACTCAGGCTGTTCGCGCGCACCTGGCGTGAATGCAGCTCGCACGACCTGATGTCTGCAGTGGGATGGCGAGCGGTGTGGCGTCAGCCCGCCGGTACGACTGCGTGTAAACCGTTCACGACATTTCGAGAATGGCAGTTTAATCCACAGATGGACTCGGATGAACACAGATTGATTGTTGATTTCTATCTGTGTGAATTTGTGTTTATCTGTGGTTGCTTGCGCAGGTTTCGTTCTGAGGCGTGACCGGTTACGAATTTTGTTTGTGCTGGCAGTCACTGACTTTGAATCCCGTACCTTGGACATTCATGTCCGAGATGCTGTCCAGTGACGTGCCACTTTGGAATGACTTCTTCTGCACAAAGACCTTCGCTTCGGAGGCATTCTGCGGCTATGCGACGGACATGAATGTCCATCCTACTTGTTCTACGAACTCAGCGCATCCGCTACGTTGGTGCGATAGGCGGTCATTGCCGGCAGAAATCCGACAAGTGCGGCAAGACCGACCAGCACTGGAAACAGCGTGGCTTCCCACGGGTTGACGGCCCAAGGGTTAATGAGCAATCCCGTCTGTTCAATCAACCACGGTGCCGCGATCACAGCCAGACCATGGCCGATTAACCAGCCAAGCAATCCACCACCGACGCACAGCAACGTCGATTCGGACAATACGATGCCAAAGACATGCATCCGGCCGGCTCCGAGCGCGCGCATGATGCCGATTTCGCGACGACGATCCGACATCGAATTATAGATGCTCACAAAGATCCCGACGCCCGACACCAGAATGATAATCGCCGTCAGTGCGACCAGCGCTTTCTGGATATTCCCCAGCAGCCCGGTGACCAGTTTCTGAATCGGTCGCACAGGATTCACGGCCATCGCCTGATAACCTTTCTGCAGTTCGGACGTCAGGCTCAAGGAATCGAAAGGTGTGTCAGGCCGGGTTCTGATCAGAATGGCCGTGATTTCTTTCATTGCATCGGGTGTTGCATGATGATGGTGTGCATGGTCGTGTCCTGCACCTGCTTCTCCCGCTTCCAATTTCTTTTGAGCTTCAAGCTGCGCCATCGCGATGGCCAGTCGTTCCGGGTCTGCAGCATAGAAATCGCGAAGACGTTGTTCGTATTCCGCGACGGGTTTACTGTGCCCTGCGATCGCGTAAAAGCCTTCGAGATTCAGGAACACCGTACGGTCATTCGCTGTTCCCGTTGTTTCCAGCACCGCGACAACGACGAATTTTTCGTCATGCACATGCCCACTTTCCGCACCACCGTGAACGATGGTAAACGTCGAACCAATGTCCCAGCCATTCTTCCGCTTGACCTCCTGCCCGATGATTGTATCGAGCAGACCGTTGACGCGCGTGCCGTGAATCTTGAACCCTCGTCCCGGCATGTAGTCGTTTTCAAAATACTCAGGCGTTGTCCCGATGATTGGAAATGAACCCTCCTGAGTCACATCACCAAACGCCAGCGGCACGGCCGAAACCACCCGACGATCCTTCTTCATCTGTTCCAGATACAAATACGGCAGGTTTTCAATCGGCGGCTGCATGCGATAGACAGCGCTCAGGACCAATTGCAGATCACTCCCTTTTGGCCCGACGATCAAATCATATGCAATACTTCGCTGTGTGAATGCACTGTCAACTGCTCCGAACATCACAAGCACCAGCACCATCAACATCACGCCGAGCGCAATACTGAAGGCAGTGAGACAAGAGGCAAGACGACGCTGTTTCAGACTTTTCCAGGCGATACGGATCAGATTCATGCGGACTGCTCCTGAAGACAAAGTTCAGGACGATTAAAGTCCTTCAGATTTTCGACTCGTGCAAACGTTGCAGCGACATCCGCAGAATGCGTCACCATCAGCAGTGTCACATTGTGGTCACGACAGGTGTCTCGAATCAGATCCAGAATCAACTGCTGATTGGCCAGATCGACGTTGGCTGTCGGTTCATCTGCCAGTAGCAGGACCGGCTTGTTGGCGAGCGATCGTGCGACCGCGACACGCTGCTGTTCGCCGACGGATAACTTTTGAGGCGAATGATTCAGACGGTGTCCGAGCCCGACACGTTCGAGCAGATGTTTTGCGAACGCCTTATCAACGCTGCGTCCCGAAAATGACATCCCCAGCAGCACGTTTTCCAGAGCCGAAAATGCCGGCAACAGGTTAAACGTCTGAAACACGATGCCGATCTTCGCCGCGCGAAATCTGTCACGCACGACTTCCTGTTTGGCCGCGATATCGCTGCCATCCACCACGACGCGACCGGAATCCGGCGTCAGGATTCCGGAAATGATGTTGAGCAACGTGGTCTTGCCGCCGCCGCTGGCCCCAATCAGCGCAACCTGTTCACCCTGATTCATGGCAAAGCGCTCGATCCCGAGCACCGGAATCCGGTTTCCTCCAGGTTCGCGATAGGATTTCCGAATTCGTTCCAGCAAAAGTGACATGCAGCCTTCCCGGGCGATGAGTAGCAGCTTGAAAAACACGCGTGTACCGAACTGTACGCGAAACGGGTCGAGAATCTGAATTGCAATTTGGCGATTCCCAAAGCGCGATTCCTGTAGCTTGGACATTCTTGTCCGAGTTTGCCATCGAGAAAAGTAGGTCCTTTCTGCCGGACTCATCCTTACCCACATTTTTTGAGAGCGGCCC
>CAZFDW010000024.1:0-28087 GCA_964517865.1 uncultured Chitinophaga sp. | reverse complement strand
TCAAATCGGAAAGTAGCCGTCACGCTCCGCCGTGACGAGCCTCGAACTGGGCCACATGAATGGAGAGCCCACGCTGATTGTCCTTCAACGCCATGCAACGGGGCTCATCGTGGAACTCTGTCTCGGTTGATGAATGTTGAAGGACAAATGCTCATCACGGCGGAGCGTGATGGCTTACTTTGGATTGCGGGCGAAGCCCGCGCTGGGTTCTTTGTGGCTTAATCAGAGGAGACAAATCCGCTGCTGTTTGAGCGACCGCCCAACCGCGTTGTTGAATCTCGTCCTGAATCAGCCCGCACTCAGCGGGATGTCGGCAGGCCGTTTCTCGGTCCTCCGCAGTTGCATACAGAATTGTAAACGCTTCTTTTCCTTGAAGCATTTTTTCGAAACCGCTTGTTCGGTCGGGCTACTGGTGCGTGCTTTTGATAAATTCATGTTCCGCGCAAAGCAGCTTTTTCCCATCCTGTGAATCCTGCCGCAGAGCTTTTCCTTTGGAGCAAAACACGATGTCTGATTTTCTTCAGCCCGGACTCGTCGCCGGTTTGCACCGTCGAACGTTCCTTGCTGACATCGGTCTCGGCTTTACCGGGTTGGCACTCGGGGCGATGCTCGCTCAGGAGGGTATCGCCGGGGCAGATGAGCATGCTGCATGGCAGCCGCCGGATGGGCAACCGCACGTTACTCCCAAAGCGAAAAGCGTGGTGTGGCTCTTCATGAATGGAGGGGTCTCGCACGCAGAGTCTTTTGATCCCAAGCCAGAGATCACCAAATATGCGGGCAAGTCCATCAGTGAAACACCTTATGCAGACACCCAAAATCCCGAGCGACTCAAACGGCGCGAAGTGGCTTTCAACGTCGAGTTGCGCCAGAAGCTCTATCCCTTGCAGGTCGGCTTTCGAAGGTACGGCGACTGTGGCATCGAAATGAGCGACTGGGTACCACACATAGGAAGCTGCATCGACGACATCGCAATTGTGCGTTCCATGTGGACCACCGACGACAATCACGGCGCACAGACACAGTTCCACTCAGGTCGGCATATGCTCGACGGCGAATTCCCGACACTCGGTGCCTGGGTGGATTATGGACTGGGCTCACTGAACGAAAATCTGCCACAGTTCATCTCGATGGGCAATCGCGAGTACTGGAACGCCAAAGACGGCCATTACCTCGGCCCGGCGCATGATGCCGTTCCTGTTCGCATCGATCCCGAGAACCCGCTCGACTATGGCAAGCCGACCAGCGGCCTGACGATTGACGAACAGCGGCTCAACTTCGATCTGGCCGGACGCCTGAATCGACTCAAGGCAATCGAATATCCGGACGACCCCGCTCTGATGGCGCGGATCAAGGCGTATGAACTTGCGTTTCGCATGCAGACGTCGGTTCCCGAAGCGCTCGGATTTGACTCGGAAACGCAGGCGACTCAGGAGATGTACGGTCTCAACGATCCCGCGACTCGCGACTTTGCTTCACAAATGCTGACGACGCGACGGCTGATTGAACGGGGTGTGCGTTTTATTCAGGTCCAGCACGGAGCCGGTGGAGCAGGAGCCTGGGATGCGCACAGCGGCCTGAAGGGCAACCACGAGAGCAACTTCAAAGCAGTCGATAAGCCAGTCGCCGGGCTGTTGAAGGACATGAAACAGCGTGGTCTGCTCGATTCAACGATCGTGATCTTCGCGACCGAATTCGGTCGGACGCCTGCGTCGCAGGGCACAGACGGCCGAGATCATCATCCGTATGGCTTCTCAGTCTGGATGGCTGGCGGCGGAATCAAAGGCGGCATCGCTCACGGCGCGACGGACGAAATCGGTTTCCATGCCGTAGAACACCGGCACTACGTCACCGATATTCATGCGACGATCCTCAGACAACTCGGACTTGATTCCCGCAAGCTGGAGGTTCCCGGCCGAAAACGACTCGAAATCGACCACGGTAACCCGATTATGGAGATCATCGGATGAGTCCACTCGACTCAGAGAGTCAAGCTACTTGACGTACAGGAACTCGTTCGAGTTCAGGATCACATGGCACAGATCGGCCAGCGCTGCATGAGCGGGCGTGGCGGGAATGCTGTTGCCTCGTCGAGCTGACAGGCGGATTGCACAGTCGGACGAATCTTCAAAGATCCCCGGAACCGGTTCGAATCGCCAGAACGCCTGAGTATCCGGACCAGGTTTTTCCGACGTCAAAAGTAGTTGTTCAACGGGCAGCGCGGTGGACGACAGGCGAATGTCATCCAGCAGCCCATCGAAGACGCTGTCATCGGAACCAGTCCGAAATCCCAGACTCAACGGGACAGCATTACTGACGTCCGAAGTAATGCTGTGTTTGACCGTCGCGATCTGCATGAGTTCATCGTCGTTTGACAGGTTCTTCAGATAGAACGTCGCGGTTCCGGAATCCGGCCCGGACGTCGCCGGAGTCACACTGACCGCCGCAAAGTACGGTGTATTGAGTTCCACGTGCTGATCGGAAAACAAGGCCGCTTCGCGAATCCCTTCTCCATCTCCTTCGCCGAACAGTTGCAGCACCAGAGTCTGTGGTTTGCGACGCGAAGTCTTACCCGTGACGCCGAACGACCAGCCCTGCTTCTGTTTCTGCCCGTCCCATTTTGCGGCAATGGTCCGGACCGCACCGGTTTCGTACACCGACCGAATCTGCAGGCAGGCTTCAACCGTAAACGTCGCCCCGTGTTGCAGCGATGGGGAATCCGCTGACAGTCTGAGCGGCGTTTCACCCGGTTCAATGATCACTGCCTGACCATCACGATATGGAACCCGTCCGATCGGCACTGCGGCAAGTTCCACGCTCTTGCGTTCAATGGCAATGCGTTCGGTCTGTGCGGCCATAAACGTTTGGGCATCAGCGACTTCAGCATCTGTTGGTAGCCTGCCCAACGCGGATTTCCAGAGCGTCTGCAGAGTCGCGTGAGATTCTCGGGACATTGATTGCAGATGATCCGCAAACTTCAGCCCGTGGTTCATCATGATCTGACTGTTGAACAATAATAACGACTGCACTGGCGATGTCGTGGTGTCGCGGGACGACGTACTTGTAAAGAACAGCGGCAGATCAAAGACATCCAGCAACGCATCGCGTTCGTTTCGCATCACACGCAGATAGATCGATCGGCGAGGAACATCCGATTGAACTCCGGGGCCACCGGCCTCCTCGTCCAGTTGTCCCGTCACCGCAAGAATCGCGTCGCGAATCTGTTCTGCGTCGAGGCGACGCGTATTGAATCGCCAGTAGAATCGGTTTCCTGGATCGATGAGTTGAAACGCGGCCAGCTGAGGATGTTCGGACGACTGCCGGTACGTCGCGGAGGTCACGATCAGTCGATGCAGATCTTTCATCTGCCATCCGTTGTTGACAAAACGATCTGTCAGCCAGTCCAGCAGCTCGGGATGAGATGGTGGTCCGCCGAGTGTTCCGAAGTCACTCGCATTCTGCGCCAGCCCGCGTCCGAAATGTCCCTGCCAGATGCGGTTGACAATCACGCGCCTCGATAATGGATTGTCGGGTTGCGTGAGCCATTTTGCGAGAGCCGTGCGTCGTCCGGTGGTTTTCTGATTCGGGGCAGGCGGAGCAATCGCTGCGTCGGTGGATTCAATGATGCTCAAATATCCGGGGCCGACTTCTGTCAGACGCTTCGGGATGATCGTTGGCGGAGCATGAGTGCTGATATCTGTGACGACCAGTGCGGTGGGCAGCGAGGCTGGTTTGGCATCGTCATGTTTTGCAAGGTCCCGACGCAGTTCAAGCAGCCGATCTTTGCGGTCGCCCTTGATCTTTTCGTCCAGCCGATCATATTCGTAGTCCACCTGACGCCACGCCAGGTTGTGTATCTGCTGTTCCAGCGGCGACCGCGATTCCGGCAGTGCGTTCATGATGTTCTGAATATCGAGCGGGAATATTCCGATCGCGTCGGTTGTGGCTTTGCCGCGGTACGGTGCTTCAAGCTCCGCGATCTGAGCCCTCAACGCGGCCGTCTGAGTTTTCCATTCCCGCAGTTGCGTTTCGTATGTCTGCTGTTCCGCCGTTGGAGCGACAACAACTTTGTCCTGAGGATCAATCGCTTCAAAGAACGCCCGCAACCGGAAATAGTCCTTTTGCAGAACGGGATCAAACTTATGATCGTGACACCGCGCACACTGCAGTCCGACGCCAAGGAATACGTCGCCCGTGGTATCCGTGATCTCATTCAGAATAATGTCCCACTGGCCGCGCACGTCGCGGTTGTTGTATTCGTAAATCCAGTGCCGCATGTAACCCGTCGCGATCAAGGCATCAGTGTTGTCCGGAAACATCTCATCCCCGGCCAGCTGTTCCTGCACAAAGCGATCGTATGGCTTGTCACTGTTGAGTGAACGTATTACGTAATCGCGAAACCGCCATGCGTCCGGACGGTAGTGATCGATGCGATAACCATCGGAATCTGCATACCGGACGACATCCAGCCAATGCCGAGCCCAGCGTTCACCATAGTGCGGACTTGCCAGCAGGCGATCCACCAGATTTTCGTATGCGGCAGGATCAGCGTCGGCGACAAACTCGGCGATCTCATTTGGCGTGGGTGGCAAACCATTCAAATCAAATGACAACCGCCGAATGAGGGTCGCTCGATCTGCTTCTGCTGCTGGCTGAAGATTCTCCTTCGCCAGTCCGGCGTGAATGAATCGATCGATCTCATTCCGACTCCAATGGTCGTTGGCGTCCACTGACGGCGCGACAACCTTCACAGGTTGCAGCGCCCACCAGCCACGCTCTTCATCGCTGAAACCACGTTCAGCCTTCTTCATCGCAGCAGCACCTGCTTGCGCGCCGGGCCACGCAGCGCCGCGACGCACCCATTCTTCGAGCAGGCTGATCGACTCATCCGGCAACTTCCTGCCGGGTGGCATTTCAAAGGATTCGTGACGCACGGCCTGCAGGAGCAGACTGTCGCCTGAATTGCCTGCGACGATCGCTGTGCCTGATTCGCCACCCGTCAGGATTGCCTCACGCGAATCCAGTCGCAAGCCACCTTTTTGTTTTTCGTCTCCGTGGCAGGCATAGCAATTCTCTGCCAGCAGCGGGCGGACGTTCGTCTCGAAGAATGTCAGATCCGCCGGCGTGAATTGCAGCACGTCTTCTGATGCAGGCGGATCAGTCTTCTCATCTGCGTTTGCCAATGCCTGCGACACGATCAGCAACACGATGCTCAGGCACCATTGCGTGGATTTCATCGCTATTCCTGGTGACACGGCCACGGGATGCGGAACCAGCACGAAAGATGAATGCATTCAGACGTCCTTCCCAACAAGGAGACGGATCAGGCTTGGAAAAGGGGTCAGGAACCAATAGTGCGCAGCACCCGTCGGGCCATTTGGCTATTGGTTCCTGACCCCTTTTCCAAGCCAATAGTGCGCAGCACCCGTCGGGCCATTTGGCTATTGGTTCCTGACACCTTTTCCAGGCCTGACAGAGCACCTGCTACTTTTTCACGATCCAGATGTTGCGATACACGACAGGATTACCATGGCCCTGAAGATAGATCACATCCGGCGAATCAGCTTCCGGGTTCTTACCCGGCGTCCCGTTCGGCAGCTCAAGAGCATCATGAATTGTTATCCCGTTGTGGCTGATCGTCACACGCGCGTTCTTCACCTTTTTGCCGCCCTCGTAGCGAGCCGCCGTGAAGTCCATGTCGTACGTTTGCCACGTGAGCGGCGGGAAACAGGCATTGACTTTGGGCTTCCCGATCGAATAGATCCCGCCGCACTCGTTGTTTTCACCTTCCAGACCAAATGAATCCAGTACCTGGCACTCGTAGCGACCCTGAATGTAGACGCCGCTGTTACCACGTTCCTGACCGCGGGCCGCAGGCCTGAATGGTGTGCGAAACTCAATGTGCATTTTGTAGTCGCCGAATTTCTCTTTGGTTTCACAATCCGCCGCCAGCAGATCTTTCATGACAATCTTGCCGCGTTCAAACTGATCCGCCGACGTGCCGTCAAACAGCACGAGGGCCCCTTCGGGCGCTTTGGCTCCCAACGTTTTGCTCTTGCGTTCCACCTTTTTCAGAATTCCCGCTTCGGTTCCGTCTTTCGAATACAGAATCGCCTTGCCGTCCTTCAGAATGGCATGACCATGTTCGTCGGCAGAGACCTTTGTCTCGCCGTCTTTGGTTTCCCCATGAGCCTTGACTTTCTCTTCGCCTGTCCAGCCTTCTCCCGGCAATCCGCCTGGGTACACAACGGCATCGAACTTATGATCTCCTAATGCGATTACCTGCAGACCAAGCAGCACGCTCTGGCCATCATGTTTGATTTCGCCCGCGTATTCGCCCTGCACCGCGTAGTCCGGGCCAGCTTCTTCGACCGTCAAAAAAGTATCGTCTGCCGCGACCGACACCGCCAGGAAAGGCAGAACTGCCAACAATTGAAATGTCCGAATCATAAACCTGCATCTCACACTTTACGTTGCTGAATTGACCACCCCTGAAGAAGCCAAACGACCGGCAAAAGGCCATCTGTCAGTTTCAGAACATCCGGCATTGTAGAAACTTCTACAGGCATTGACACGCGCCGTTCACGCCAATGCCGTGTATTCCGACCCAGTGTTCCCGGCGATTTTGTTCATTCGGTTGTCCCAATTCGGTTGTCGCATTTTATGCGACGAAGTGAGACAACCGAATGAGGGACAACCGAATGAAACGCACGAAACAAAGAGACGTTGCGCCTGAGCGCTCCTCGGACGTGTCGCACTCAAGAATCTCGAAAACGTGTCATTCATGGTCGCGTGAGGTACAATGCTATTCGGGCTGTCTCCTTTTTTGGGTCCCGATTTGGCCATACCGCGTTAAACTTTCGCTTCAGGACGGCGCGCCTCATGGTGGCGCGTCACTCCGAGGCGAGAATTCCCGCTGCGGAGTGTCGGGGCACATTTCCTGTTACGGGGCATCGGGGAGCAACAGGATGCGGGCGCGGCGGATTTCAAGTTTCGGCGGAGGGGTGATTCGTTCCAGCGACACCAGTATCCCCAGTCGGCCCGCTCGCAGATCCTTGAGTTGCGATGTGCTCACCGGCTGACTATTCAATCGAATCGAGACTTTCTGACCATCGACCAGAATCTCAACATCGTTCCAGCCGACGTTTTGTGGTGTTGTAATCGACTTTCCGGTGGCCAGCGTTTTGACAACCGGCAATGTCGCGATCTGTCCGAACGCTGATGCGTCAAGCGTGATTAAATGTGCATCAAGATTCTGGTCTCGGCCGGCACCAAGGATCAGCATAGCGGATGTTGTCTGTGCCGAAATCTGCATGCGAATGAGGTATCGACCTGGTTCACGCACCGTTTCAATAAACCCCAACACACCTTTGGCCGGCTTGACCTCAAAGCGGACATGATTATTCTCCAGCGTCCAGAGTGATCGGCCACTGTCGGGCAATCTGTTCGCCTGCTCACCGGACTGGACGTAACTGAATGAATCCTTTGCAGTGAAGAGTTCCGTGAATTGCCAGGAATTCAGAACACGCTGCAGTTCCTGAATCTTGACGTCAGCGGCGGTACCAGCGTCTTTGGCCAGTCCGTCTGCGAGCTCAATGACTTGCTGGACATCATCCGCCAGCTGCCGCGCAAACGAACTACGATCGGCCTTCTTTAACAACGCAGACGCTGGCTGCAGCAGAAGTCCGACGTCTGAAAACTGACCGGTGACACCGGCAATTGCAGCGAGCCGCAGGCCATGCTCAACAATTGCATCCTGTTGCCCCGAAGTCGCAGAACTTACGCGAAACTCAGTCAACAGCTCCCTGGCCATTGACAGTTCGTCAGTCTGATAACGTTCGGCACGACGTTGACTGATATCCAACGCAACGTCGGTTGATTTGCCGCGTTCCGCAAATTCTGCGGCCAGATTCAACAAAGCAAAATCCGCCGCGCCCGGCGTCTGACTTTCCGCGCGGTCCAGTAACTGTCGAGCCAGCTCCGCGCGGTCGCTCACTGACTTTGCCTGCGCAATTTCACGCTTGAACAGTTCGCGAAGTTCGAGGTCGGCTGCGGTGATTTCTGCGTCTGTCGGAATCAAAGTCACCGGAGCCGCCGATTCGACGTTGACCACAATCGTGGTGTCGGTCTTCGCGTCGGGAGCAAATTGCATCTCCGGCAACAACGGCTCAACCTTCAGCCGGATTTCATACCGGCCTGTTGCGTCTTTCGGGACCTGCCAGCGTAATGTTGAGGATCGCGGATCGATCTGGATCCCTGCTGGCGCACCTTCCATGATCCGTAACCGAAGCACGCGCCCGAGAAATGGCATGGGACGATCAGAAAGTTTCAATTCGAATGCTGCGCCAGCCTTCACATTCTGTTCCGTAAATGCAGGCAGTGAAAACGTGATGGACATCGGAAGGACAATGAGCGTGATCGAACCCGTGGCAACTACCTCCTCTCTGCCCGCCGTGCACAATTCCACAGTCACCTCATGTCGGCCTGCGTCGTCGTCCGACGGCAACCACTCGAACAGTCCGGTCTCCGGATGAACCGACATTCCCGGAAGTTGATCTTTCCCGAGGCGATACGTCAGACCACTGCCTTCATCCAGTGGCGGCGACGCATTCATCGGAACTTCGATCGCCACCTGAGTAAGAAATCTCAATGGTGGCGTGCGCGGCAACGTATACCGCGTCATTCCGGCTTCCACGGTGACACGGTATGTCGTTTCCGCCACGATGCTCGTGGAGTTGTGGTGCGTAAAAACATATTCGATGGGAAGGAAGTACTCCGCAGGTGACTGAATCTGCGGGATCGACCATTCAACGCTGCCGCTGACCGGATCAATCTTCGCTGCCGCAGGTGCCCCGGAACCAAAGCGGAACTGCAGGCTGCCGACTGTGCTGCTCGGAGCAAACCCGTCAAATTCCGGTTGATAATTCACAACCTGTCCGCCGCGCACGGTCACCGGATCAGCAGGTTTCAGTTTCGCAACTGGAATCGCGGCACCGGAGTTCTGCACAACGTCTGAGGGGTCCGTACGCGGCGGGGCATCAGGTCCATTTTTGCGATTCACAAACATGTACAGCGCGACGAGTGCGCTCAGGGCACCACTGGATGCCATGGCAATGATGGCCGCTGTATGATCTTTCCTGACGCCGATTGTGCGAGGACTGACTGGTCGATGTTCGACTTGTGGCAGGGCGGGAATCGTGGCACTGAGAGCCTGAGTCTGGCCACCGTTCGTCGTGAGCATCAGATCCACAGCCGCGCCCGAAGCCATTTCTTTCAGGAACTGCTGATAGCCGACGTCCAACGAGTCCACTTCGGCGCCGGCAGCAGCGTTCAATACAAAACCCGCGTCGTCCAGCCCGGCATCCTGCATGGCTTTTCGCAGAGATTTCTGAGTCAGTTCGCTGCAGAACGGTGTGAGTGCATCGATCACTTCAGCGGCGGTCTGAAACCGGGCAACTGGATCACGCAGGGTCATCCGTCGCAGGATGCCATCCACCACGTCCGGAATTTCGAGACGATGTGTTCTCGCCGATGGAGCGTCTTTCGAACACCGCGCCATGAGGACCTGCAATGGGTTGTCACCGGGAAACGGCACGCGTCCTGTGATCAGGCGAAAAAACGTACAGCCCAGACTGTAGAGATCGCTGCGGGCATCAACCGTTGCAGTGTCCCAGCCCTGTTCAGGCGACATGTAGTCGGGAGTTCCCATGACCTGCCCGGCACGAGTCACCGACGTCTTCGCTTCACCTTCATCACCCAATCGCACCAGGCCCATGTCCATGATCTTGACGGTGCCTTTTCCATCAGGTGACCAGTCGATAATCAGGTTTCCCGGCTTGATGTCGCGATGCACCATCTTCTGAGCATGGGCATGCTGCAGCCCGATGGCTGCCTGGCGAATGATGTCGCAGGCGATGTTGACGGGAATCGAACTGATCCGCGACGTGATCCGATCCAGCTGATCCCCGTTCACAAATTCCATCACCATGAAATCGACTTTACCGACGCGACCTGCATCCAGAGTTCTCACGATGTGAGGACTGTTGAGCAACGAAGACGCGCGAATCTCGCGACGAAATCGGCTGACAAGCGTCTGATTTCCTGTCAGCTTCCGCGACATGACCTTAATCGCGACAATTGCCCCGGTGCTGTCGTCCCTTGCCTGGAACACATGTCCCATGCCGCCTTTACCAACCGGTCCCAGCAGGCGATACTTTTCGAGGACGAAACCCGTCTGGCCTTTAAGCAACTGATTCGCTTGCCATTGCGTCAGGAGACCCAGTGTGACCAGTTCTGCGGCCAGACTCTCGGCGATGTCATCGTCCGGATTAGCGGCCTGATTCCTGTGCAGTTGTTTCGCGGCACTCTGTGCAGTATCCCATTGCGCGGCTGTCAGCAGCCCGCTTTGTCTGAGTAGCGACAGGAGTTCCGTGATATGCAATTGCGCCATGAGTGTACTCTGATTCGCTGATTCGTCTTTCTTTGCTGAAGCTTGAGGCTCTTTTGAAAATCAGGACACAGATTGCCCAAGTTCCCGTGAACGCAGCGTGGCCGCTTCAACGGCATCGATCAGCGCGGCGCGGACGCCCCCCTGTTCCATTGCGTGCAGTCCTGCGATCGTTGTGCCGCCGGGACTGGTGACTGCATCTTTCAGCACGCCGGGATGCTGGCCGGTGCTGAGCAGCATTTCTGCCGCGCCAGCCAGAGTCTGTGCCGCCAGTCGCGTCGCGATTGCACGAGGCAGTCCCATCTTGACGCCGCCGTCACTGAGTGCTTCGATGATTTGAAACACGTACGCCGGTCCGCTGCCGCTGAGTCCCGTCACTGCATCCAGAAGTGGCTCAGGCACGACTTCCACAAGACCGACGGTCGCCAGCAATTCACTGATCAGTTTTGCATCGTCGGCTGTCGCGGCAGAACCCGTCGCGAGGCCGGAAGCTCCGCGACCGATCAGGCACGGTGTATTCGGCATCACCCGAATCACGCGGGTGCCTGGCGGCAACGACTGCTCAAGCTGCGCGATGGAAATACCAGCCGCGATCGAAACCACGAGTGGCGTTGATTTGCTGCCGGCCTTCAGGGCCTCAGCCAATGGCTTGATGGCATCGTGCATCACCTGCGGTTTGACCGCAAGAATGACGACGCTTGCCCCGATGATGGCTTCCGTCGCGGAAGCAAACAATCGCACACCGTCACCGACCTTCGCCGCAAAAGCTGCACGCGAGACCTCAACGGGATCGTATCCACTGATTTGTTCAGGTAAAAGCAGCTCCCGCACAAACCCAGCCGCCAGGGCTGTTGCCATTTGCCCGGTACCAATAAACGCAATTTTTTGAGTCAACCAGTTCATGTGATTTCTGCAGTGAGCAGGATGAAATTGATGGGAGATCCGCGATTGTAGGCCATGTGCCACGAAATGTTTAGCCTCTGTATCGCCGGCGTAAACGTGCTTCAGTAGATTGGACATTCATGTCCGAGATTCGCCAGACAGCGCCGCCTTGTCAACGCTTATGACGTATGCTTACCTCTTCTTCAAACACGAATTCCGGACACCGGACGGACACGAGTGTCCATCCTACGAGATGCATTCCGGCGAATCGACCGTCGGGCGGTTGACGATCGTTGAAACCGCCGATCGAATCAGATATCCGTCCTCAAACGGTTTCAACAACGCTTGCAAAGCAGATTTGTCGGTCAATGGATGCAGCCAGGCGTCCCAGGCTTCGACAGGAAGGATCACAGGCATTCGCTCGTGCAGCGACTGCATATCGGCGTTGGCGTTGATTGTCAGAATGGTGCAGGATTGCACAGTTTTCTGCGACGGGGATTGTGCATCGTCGGGGTTCTCCGTCTTCGCCTTGAGAGACCCGCTTTCCCGCTCAATGTTGCCCGTGTCTCCGACGCGGGATTCCTGCGGCTCAGTTTTGGACTTGGGTGCCCAGCTTTCCCACAGTCCTGCCATGGCGAATGGCTCTTCATCCTTCATCCGAATCCACCAGGGTTGTTTCTTGCCATTCGCCAGCTTTTCCCATTCAAAAAAACCGTCGGCCGGGATCAGACACCTGCGTTTCAGGAACGCCTGCCGAAATGAGGGCTTCTCAGCCACTGTTTCCGCCCGTGCATTGATCATCGTGTTTCCAATGGACATGTCCTTTGCCCAGAACGGAATCAGTCCCCAGCGGAGCATCACGGCTTCCCGCAGGGCCGCCGCCGCGTCAACCGCACGAATGGCGAAGACTGACTGCGTCGGTGCGATGTTGAAACGGGGAACCAAATGCGGAAGATCCTGCAGCCCGAAAAGTTCCTGCAATCGGGGATTTGGAGTTTTTAACGTGTAGCGCCCACACATGCACGGGACTCCTGAGGGAAACACGAAGTTCGCAGTCAAGCCAGACCATTTTGACAGAAGCTTTTGAAAAACACATGCCGAAAGCGTACAACTCGTTAAATTGAATTCGGTGAAGCACTCAGAATGGGAAGGGCAAAAGGTGTCTGCGATGGATGATAAATCAAAGGCTGCACAAAACAAAGAATCGAAGTCCGAAGACGCGACAAAGAAGGACGACCCCGCAAAGAAACCGCTGAAAGTTGCCACCTTTGGCGGCGGATGCTTCTGGTGTACAGAAGCCGTGTTTCTGAAACTCAGGGGCGTCGAAAAAGTCGTCAGCGGGTATACCGGAGGCTCGGTGAAGAATCCAACCTATGCGCAGGTCTGCGAAGGATTCACGGGGCATGCCGAAGTCATCCGCATTGAGTACAACCCGGCCGAAATCAAACTCGAACAGCTGCTCGATGTCTTCTTCCACACGCACGACCCCACGACAAAGAATCGCCAGGGTGCCGACGTGGGGACTCAGTATCGATCAGCAATCTTCTTCCACGACGAAGATCAGAAAGAAGCCGCGAAGAAAGTCATCGCCGAACTCGACAAATCCGGCGATTTTGACGACCCCATTGTGACGACACTGGAAGAAATGAAAATCTTCTATCCAGCCGAAGATTATCACCAGGACTACTTCTCTCAGAATCCCAACAACCCCTACTGCCAGGCCGTGGTCGGGCCAAAGGTCAGCAAGTTTATGAAGCGGTACAAAGAGATGGCGAAGAAGGAAGAATGATCTATTTCCAGATCAGTGTGATCGGCACGGTGACCATTTCCAATGCATCACCGTCTGTGGCGTTCAGCGTCAGGATGGCCTGTTCAATGCCGCGCGCGGGAAGTTCACTGATGGATAGCTGCACGTTCACGGTCTGATGATCCGGAACTGTGCCGGGGACAGATTCGTATTTCGCCACAATATCCGGAGGAAACGTGTCGCAGTGCGTGACCTTCCAGCGACTCGGAAGATCAAAGGCAATCGTTGTCCCGGCGGATTCCTCAGGGGCCGTCGTGTTAAGCACAATCCGCCCGGTCTCCGGTGACACACGGACGGCGTCGGATGGATCGCGCTTGCTGTCACCGACCATGACCGGAACCTGAACCATCGGAAACTGAGAGTCATCGGTGGCGATATTAATCACACCGCGGTGCCGACCCTCGGGAGCGTTTTCGCGGAAATGCACGGATACCGAGGTACGACTCGCTCCTTCATGATTGAACTGTCCGACAAGTTCCGCTGTGAATAGTGACGACGATCCCATCACGCTGGTGACTTTCATCGGCTTGTCGGCAGACTCCGGGCGAAAATCCGACACGTTGACAATGTGCTGTTGGCCGGCACTCACTGCTCCCATCACCATCAATACGCGGGGTTCAATGATGAGTGACTTCTCCGGCAGCACGGCCTTGACCGCCAGCGTGACGGCACGCGGTTCCGGATCGGAATAGAATACCGTGACTGTGTACTCGCGAAGCCCGGACGGCTCGTTACTTAACCGAATTGGCAGTGTCAGTTTCTCGATCGCTCCGGGAGCGATTTCTTTGGCACTGATGTTCGGGGCAAGACAGCCGCAACTGGGATCCATCCCGGTGATCTGCACTTTTTCGGAGCCATTGTTTCGAAGGTAAAACACGGGCGTCAGAGTCGGCTGCTGGGGGACTGCCGCAGGCCCATAGTCTGCCAGATACTCGGAAAACACCAACGCCGGTCGGCTCGTTCTCACAAGACAAGGCGGCCCGTTTGAATTCTGCGATCCGAACACGGCGGCAGTCAAACACGGAATAAGTGCCAGCAATGCGACGATCCAGACAGGCGACGCATCGGATGCAACAGGTTTCGGAGTTTTTTGTGCAGCGTTCATGGTCGTCAGTCATCGGCCGTTTGGGAGGAATGCATCGGGAAGACTAAGAACCTGGGTTGAGTCTGTAGGCCGGACCAAGCGCAGCGCCGTTCCGGCAATTGCCAGACACCTGCCGGAACAACGCTGCGCTTGGTCCGGACCACCCCTACTGGTCTCTCTCTACATGATTTCGCACGTATGTTCCATCGGGAATTGTGCGTGGTCCGGTCACATGCGTGAACGGTTCGACGACGCAGTTTTCACCGATCACCACGTTGCCGTCGATGACCGTGAAAGGCCGCACCACTGTGTCGCGACCGATGCTTGCGCCGAAATGGATCGTGGTCTGTGCCGCGTTCTCGATCGTCACACCGGACAGCATGAACTCTGTCAGGATACGCATCTGAATACTGGTCTGCACTTCGGACAACTGCACACGTGTGTTAACGCCCAGAGCTTCTTCAAGCGTCAGACTGCAGCTGGCAGTCACCTTGTGGCCTTCATCCATCAGAATTCTGGGGCAGTCGGTCAGATAGTATTCCGACTGCACGTTGTTCGGCTTCAGTTGACGCAGCGACTGCAGCAGGAGTGGCGTGTTGAAGGCGTAGCAGCCGGTGTTGATTTCGGTGATCTGACGTTGCAGAGGCGTGGCGTCTTTCTGTTCCACGATGCACTCAAATGCACCGGCTGAATCGCGGACGACGCGCCCGAGGCCCTCGTTTTTCGTCGTGTTCGCAGTCCCGATCACGCACGCGGCTTTTTCACCGGACTGCGCGTCCAGCAGTGCTTTCAGAGATGCCCCCTGGAGCAGCGGCGTATCACCAGCCAGAATCAGCACAGAACCATTGTGTCCCGTAAGCGCCGCTTCGCACATCATCACGGCGTGGCCTGTGCCTTTTTGTTCCGTCTGCTCGGCAAACGTGACGTCAGGGTGATGCGCCAGTGATTTGCGGACGAGATCAGCCTTGTGCCCGACCACGACAACCAATTTCGTGACTCCGGCTGCCCGTGCGGCGTCCAGCACATAGTCGATCATCAAGCGTCCGCAGACGGGGTGCAGAACCTTCGGTACTTCGGATTTCATCCGGGTACTCTTGCCAGCAGCCAGGATGACGGCGATCGGAGCGTCCATGTTTAATACCGCAACCCGATCTGGCCGATGAATCCGTCGCCAAGGCTAAAGCCGGGAACCGCTGTGTCAAATTCAACATCGCGATCAAACACCCAACCACCTTCGATTATCCAGCTGTACATGCCCGCATCCATTTTCAGACCTAACAGAAGACGCTTGTCCGCAAGTTGAATCTGATTGTCGGCATTGACAACCCCTAACGTGCTGTTCACGCCATACGCTTCAACATGGTATTCCGCTCGCACGTAAAGCCACTTCGACCAGTACGATTCGTTCCCCAGAAACAGACTCACACGAGCTTCAGGGTACATCAACTGCCATTCCCAGTAATCATCGCGATAGATCAGGCCGGCCCACGGAATCACAATACTGTCCACTCGATCCCAGTATTGAGCACCAAGCCCCAGCGTCCAGTATTGATCCAGTTGCACAAACAGGATGCCGCGCGCATCCAGTTGAAATCCTTCGCTGAACGCATCGGAATCAAAATCGGTGTTGATCGAAGGCGTCACCCCAAAACTAACGCTGTAAGGACCAGACTTCGGTGTTTCCAGTTCCAGATCAATCCCAAAACGGAATACGTTGCTCGGCAGATCCAGTGTCCCGCCCGGGCCGTTCCAGTTCCGCCAGCTGAACTGATTGGTCCAGTTCAGAATCCAGCCAGGACATGCGGGCATGGTATGCGCCAGTTCGTAGTCGACCCCGATGATATCCATCCCACCGGTGATTCCAGCAGGCGCTCCCTGGACGTTGCCATTGGGTAACCATGAAGCATCCAGTCGATTGCTCCAGCCAAAGCGATAGGGATTCGCCGGGTTGGCTCCGTAGGCATACGCGCCCTGCGGAGGAATTCCCTGCTGATACGGATTGGGAACCCCATATGGCGACATGCCAGGTTGACCAACGAACGGGTCAGATGTGATCGGCGGAGCAAATGCATTCCATGTCGTCGTGTCATCGTACAGTGGCAGCGTCATGTCCGGTGACGATATGATCGCACCACTTGCAGCCGGATCAGACGGCTGAAATGTGCCTGCCGATGGAATCGCTCCCGCGTCTGGCGGGACGGGGACTTCACCGTCCTGAAACAGCGTCATCGCCGTCAGCGTCGGTTCGTAGACTGACTGCTGCATCGCGATCGATCGCTGATATGCTGCGTTTGAATGTCGATGTGCGACATTCGGATAGCTGCCGTATGGCGAAGACTGGCCACCAAATTGAGAGCCGCCACCGTAAGCGTTACCGCTGGAATTCTGGTACGCATTGAAATTCTGATATCCGCCGCCATGCGTGTAGGCCGAAGGATATCCGGCCTGCCCGAGGACAGTTCGCTGCGTTGTCAGCAACAGAATTGCTGCGATCGCCAGGGACGAAAACTTCTTCACAGGATCACCTGCTGAGAGAGTGGAAATGGGCGAGATGTTAGACAGGTGGCTCAGTTGAGCCTTAGTTTCAGGCTGCGACTCCCGAAGAAATCGGGTTGAGGAGAGAGGCGTCGCCGCAGCTTGAGGAGAACTTGAGCGAATCATGTGGATTCAGCAAATGGCGTCAACACCAACTCCGACGCTCTGGCAACCAATGCTTGCCTGGTCCGTCATTTCGCAGCTTTTGCTGATCAACGTCCGGCCAAAAATGCCGGATAATTGAACAAATGTATAGAGTTTAGGCCCGATGATTCGACGAGCGCCGTGCCGCAGGCCACCCCACTGCTCCATCTGGACCAAGCGGCAGCGGGCTGTTGAATTGATCGTTGAAGGCTGAGACGCAGGCGACGGTGTGGCTGAAAACCATCGCCCGCAGCTCTTGAAGTTGCGTATTTCGTCAGGGCCGGTTCGTCTCCGGATTCGCCAGGAAATACGGCGTGAGGCTCATCACGGCTCCTGATTTCGATGAATGTATTCCTCGCGCGTAAGGAATCCATCCTTGTCAGAGTCCCACTTGTCGAAACGTTTTGCCGCCGCTTCGGCATCAGACTGCCGGGATGCGTAAACATCCCGGGTAAGTTTGCCCGCCTGCTCCTCGTCGAGCCTGTCGAACCTTTCAGCTCGATCCTGTTCTTCTGCACTCAGAGGACTGGTCGTTTTTGTTTCTGGTTTTTCTGCGGCCTTCTTCTTTTCCTTGTTGGCATGCCGACCTGTGCCGTCGCCGGTGTCGAGGATTCCGCCGGCGGGGTTTAGTTCTGCGAGCACAGCGGCCAGCCGAGTGCGAGCGGACTTTGCAGCAGCGTCTTCGCTGTCGGCGGGGATCAGCGTTTCGGTGAATGGAGCGCCGGTCATGTCGTAGAGTTCTCCGCGTTCGTTGAGCTTCCACTGAGCATCCCGGACGTACCACATGCGGGCAAGCTGGTTGAAGACCCAATCACGCGGCTTGCCAGCTTCACTTCGCAATTGCGGTGCGAAGCTGTGGCCGTCGAAGATCGTGTTCTCGGGCAGCGTTCCATCAGCGAGCTCCGCAAAAGTGGTGAGCAGGTCTGTGGAATCGATCAGGTCCGCAGAGACTTTTCCAGCGGGCGTTTTACCTGACCAGCTGGCGATGAATGGCACAAGGCCGCCGCATTCGAGCATGCTGCCCTTCATGCCGGACAAATTGCGTCCGCCGATCGTGGAGAGTGGATCCTGTCCTTTGCCGGTGCCGTTGTCGCCCATGAAAATGATGAGCGTGTTGTCTCGCAGCTTGAGTGCTTCGAGTTCCTCAACCAGCTTGCCAACAAGCTTATCCATGTACAGAATGTTGTCGCCGAACAGATCCTTGCTGTCCGGCGCGCTGTCGGGCGTCGGCTGAATGTCGCCGTGGACGTGCACCATAGAATAGTACAGAAAGAACGGTTTCGCCTGGTTCTTTCGGATGAACCCGATGGCCTGATCGTGCATCAGATCGGGCATGTATTCCTTGTCGCCAAGTTCCAGATCTTTGCCGTTGATTCTGTAGGGTTCCTGTTTGTCAACTTTCCGGTTCCAGTAAACTCCGCTGCCGTTGAAACGCAGAGAATCATCAAAGCCCGCTTCGTCCGGTTCGCCAGGAAGCTGGCCGTACTTGCCAATCATTGCAGTGGTGTAGCCTGCGGACTTGAACATTTTTGGCAGGACAAGCTCCGCCGGGTTCATTCGGATGCAGGCGTCCTGATTGGTGGAGCCATTACGAAATGCATAGCGGCCCGACATGATCATGGCTCGCGACGGTCCACACAACGCTGCGGTGTAGGCATGTGTGAAGCGAATCCCACTGGCGGCGAGCTTGTCGATGTTTGGCGTCTTGTAGTTGTCCGAACCGTAGCAACCCACGTTGCCAATGCCGAGATCATCGGCAAGGATGAAGAGGACGTTGGGAGTTGTGGCATCTGCCGCGAATGACGGAGCAGCCAGCGTTACGACAGCGACGAGGAACAGCGCGATACGATTGGTCAGCATGTTTGAAAGCTCCGAACTAAAATCTGCTCCGCAAGGCGCTAGCCGCGGTGTTTTCCCTGCATTTTTTCCAGACACTCACCCGCAGCTAGCGCTTTGCGGCTCACTAAATCAACAACTCGTGGTTCGCGCCTTGCGGCTCACAACGCGTGGTTTTTTGGGATTCACTTCCCCATCGAAACAAACTCAGCCCGCGACAGGGACCCGTCCTTGTCCGCGTCCCATTTTGCGAATCGTTCGGCGGCGGCGGTGGAATCCGACTGACGGCTGATGTAGGACTCGCGGCTGATCTTCCCAGTCCCCTCTCGGTCCAACTTGTCGAAGCGAGCACCTCGGTCGTCAGTTTCTCCAGCCGATGAAGTGGCCTTTGGCTGCTCGGATTTCTGCTTCTTGCCTTGCGAACTTTGCGGTTCAATTGCCGCCGAACCAACCGGTGGCAGATGCTTCGCTAACGACTCCAGCAGAGCTTTGTGCTCCGGCCTGCTGGCAAGACTTACAGTTTCCGTGGGGTCGTTCTGTTCGTCGTACAGTTCCGTGGCAACAATCTTCGGTCCGTTGCGGTCACGCCAGAAGGTCGCACGCCAGCGGCTGTCACGGATGCTGTAACCCATAAGCTGCGTGCCGGTGGCTGAGTCTTTCTTCGGGTATTGGCTGATGGCCACGTCCGTTGCCGGCGCAGTTGGGTTTTCGATGAAGTTCTTCAGGCTGGTGCCATCGATCTTTGCCGAAGCCGGCAAGCCGCACAGATCCGCAAGCGTTGGATAGACATCGACGAATTCCACGGGAGCGTCACATGTCTTCCCGGCAGTTTTTGAGTTCGGAACGCTGATCAACAGCGGCGAGCGTGTGGCGATTTCGAAGTTTGTATGCTTGTGCCAGAGGCCGTGATCGCCAAGCTGCCAGCCGTGATCGCCCCAGAGAACAATGATGGTATTGTCAGCGAGGCCTTCCTGATCCAATGCGTCGAGCAACTTGCCGACCTGCGCGTCGGTGTAGCTGACGCACGCATAGTAGCCGTGTCGCAATGTGCGAGCGAAGTCGGCGGGAATTGGATCGTCTTTAGGTACGCCGGGATAATTATGAAGCTCGCTGTTCGAGTGCCCGGCGAATTCGGGGCTGCCCTCTGGCAGATGGTCAATTGTTGGCACAGGGATACTGTTCGGATCGTAAAAATCCCAGTACTTCTTTGGAGCGACAAAGGGAAGATGCGGCTTCGCAAACCCGACAGCCAGAAAGAACGGCTTTTCGTTCGACTTCAAGGCGTGAATTCGTTTCACAGCTTCGTTAGCAGCGGCTCCATCGGGAAGTTCTGCATCTGACTTGGGGCTGACTTCGAAGGCCGGTCCCTTTTTGCCGTTCTTGCCGTCACTTCGAGGAGGAACGCCTGATAATTCCTGCACGTACTCAGTGACGTTGACATCGTGCTTTGTGTCGATCTGCTTTGTGTAGTCAATCAAATCCGTATCGACCGACTTACCGCTCGAATACCAATGCGGCTCGCTCCAGGATCGACCGTCTTCAAAACCCTTGTGGTAAATCTTGTTCAAGGCCGCACAGTGATAGCCATTGGCTTTGAAGTGCTGCGGCAGTGTGATGCAATCGGGCTGAGCGCCTCTGAAATGCGTCTCCAGATCCCAGACCTTCGTCACGTCAGGCCGAAGTCCGGTCATGATCGCCGTGCGTGACGGACTGCAGACCGCCTGCTGGCAGTACGCTTTGTTAAACACGATGCCCCGCGCGGCAATTCGGTCGATGTTCGGCGTCCTGACGATCGTGTTGCCGTAACAGCCGAGTTCCGGTCGCAGGTCATCGACAGCGATGAACAGGACGTTTGGCCTGTCGGCAGCGTCCAGCAACGAAATCGACAACAGGGCTGCGGCAAAGGTGAGGATAAGATTCTTCATAAGAATTCTTGTACAAAATAAGCTGAAGGGAATCGAGAAAGGCGCTTTTGCCACGGCGACAGAAAAACTATCGTATCCACAAGAGGGGCTGTGTAATACCGGTGTTACGCTGGACCTCAGGATCAGTGGGATCAGCAGGAAGTTTGTTCCAGAGGTCAACGTAGTCTTCTTCGCCGAATGCCATACCCGCGAAGATCAGAGCGGGCTGCCGTGCCGGCCAGCCTTCCCAGGCCTGCACGTCTGGCTTCAATTTCCACTTCGATTTGTCAGCAAGGAACGGATAAACGGCGAGCTGCAGATAAAAGGCGACCGCGTGATTGTTTTTGGCCTTTGCTTCCTCTTCGCCGGTCACTTTGTACGCAGCTGCGAGAGCGGCGACCGAATCGCGAATCGCCTTAACGGCCATGCGATGCTGCGAGAAGTTCTCCGGATTCGATTCGCCGTCACGGCGAATGTACGGCAGACCGTCAGGCTTACTCGGATCGGGCCACCAGTAGTCACCGTTCGAGTAAAAATCGTTGGAGCCGCCCAGACTGAGCTTCGCGGGAAAGGCGGTGATTGAAATCGGCGGTTGTTGAAGCGCCGTTTCAGCAGCCTTCAGAATGCGTTCGCGATCGATGGAAGCAATAACCAGCGAGAGTTTCGCAGGAGGCGCGGCTGTTTTGGCCGTCGCGCTGACAGGCGCGGCTTGATTGCTCGTCGAAGGTGCATTGCCCGTGCTGGTCGATGCGAACACGTCCGTGCAGGTGACGGCCAGCAGGTGTGCGATGATTTGAAATGTCAGTGTCATGAATTGCATTCGAATGGTTTCAGGTGTTTTTCAAAGCAATGGAACTCGACTTCTCAGTGACACGCTGATGTCGTCCACGTAGGTTCCGGTAAATGGACTCATGCCGTTCCCGTCAAAGGCCTGAGTGATGTGCAGTCGAATGACAAGAAACGCAGTATTGGACGGTAGCTGAAGCTCTGTGGTCAGATGCTGCCACTGCGAAGCATCCGCATCAAGCTTTGTGCGAATGCTGCGAGCCATGGCGGTGGAATCCTGCGTCAGCGCGGTGCCGATCTTAGTGGCAGATTCCGGGACGGCGTCGGCGTCCAGCGCATAGACAGAAATCGAACAGCCGTATTTTTCGTCGGGTGGAAACGGGATCGAGTTCATGCTCGCCGACGCCTGCACCACAGAGCGGTCGCCTGCGATGTTGTGCTGAAACCGACGAACATCAATCAATCGGTAAACATCTGCAATGTGATTGCTTCTCTGTCTGGCTCTGCCTTCGAAACCTTCGTGCAGAAATCGCAGCATCTTTAGCCCGCTTGCCGGCTTCACTCCCTGTTCTTCTCCCACAACAACGGCACGATCCCCTCGCCAGATTCCGTTTTCGAGTGGCACGTTGCTGACGATTTCCAATGATGAGGATTCGAAATCTTCTGTCATCAACGTGCTGATTTCTTTGCCGATCTGCGCAACATGAGCCCAGACCACGGACGCACTGAGAAGTCCAATGATCAATCCCAGGGTCGCTGCCGTAAGTGGTCGCTTTGACAGCCGAACGAAAGGCTTTTTACCGTTGGTGCGTGCCGTTAGTTTCTCCGTCTGAGTCTGGGTATTGACCAACACAGTCTGCATCTGCGGACTGTGAATTCGAACAAGTGCCGCATCCAGATGGGTATACCGGAGAAACTCTCGGCGCACGACTGGATCATTCAGAATCAAGGCTTCCAGAGCCTGTGTTTCCTCGGGAGTTGCGGTGCCATCGAGATAACGACTGGTGAGTTCCCGTTGAGTCGGTTTGTCGATCATGACATGTTCTCCCGTGCGATCATATTCTGAGTGCATTCCAACAGCGCAATGCGAATGCGGTGCAGCGATTTGTAAAGCGACATCGGACTTCGCCCCGATCGCGTCGCCAGTTCATCGATTCGAACTCCCGGGGCATACGCGGCGGCGACCAGTGCCCGCTGCTTCTCCGGAAGTTTCTTCAGACATTCATCCAGCGCCACACGCTCTGCGTCAAAGACTTCAGCAAAGTCTTCTGCTTCCTGAGCAATCAGCCGCATGGCTTCCTGACTGAAGACGTGGCGATCGCGTCGGGCCGTTCTGAGATAATCCAGAGCTTCAAAGCGTGCGACTCCAAACGCCCAGCGTCGAAAGTCTTCGGGACTGCTGATGTCCTGAAACTTCCGCCACAGCACAGTTGCGACATCCTGCATGACTTCGCGGGCATCTTCCAGCGTCGGCACCAATGACCGTACAAATCCCCGTAACGCCTCTTCATTCGGCATGTAGAGGCGCAGGAAATCGTCATGTCGTTCTTGTTCGGACGCCGTCATTACGTTGAACACTGCTGAGAAAGGATCGATTTGCCGTGGAAACAGGTGCGCTCCAGGAACTTTCCCACGGTTGAATTGAGACTTGCCGACACATCAGGCTGTCGATCCTGGACCGTTTCAAGAATTTTCGGCAAATCTTTGGCGAATGCGCAGTGTTCAGCATAAGTCCTGCTACACAAGAATGTTTTTTCTTAATTCCTGGCCATTCATTTGCTGATTTATCGAGGTTGTGATTGGCTGTTACGCAGGTGGGATTGAAGAGCATCGTTTTTGTTCACCGTACGCCGCTGAGGCAACTCAGGACACTCAATTTCTGATTTGTATGTTGTAGGTTCGGGAGGAATTCAGAATGTTGACAAGCAGACATCGGACTCATCGAGGTTTTACGCTGATTGAGCTGTTGGTGGTCATCGCCATCATCGCCATTCTCATTGCATTGCTGTTGCCCGCTGTTCAACAGGCTCGCGAAGCCGCTCGTAGAACGCAGTGCAAGAACAATCTCAAGCAGATTGGCCTGGCGATGCACAACTATCACGATACGTTTGGATCTCTGCCGCCAGGCTGGATCGCGGGCCTTGGATTGACCTTCAATCTGGCGACGCAAACTGGAACCGGCATCAACGGGGACGGAAACTGGGCGTGGTCAGCACTGCTTCTTCCGCAGCTCGAACAGAGCAATCTTTACAACCAATTGCAGGTTGGTCCGGTTGATGTTCGGGATTCTCTGGACAACGCCGCTCAGCGATTGCTTCTTCAGACGCCAATCAATGCATTCCGGTGCCCATCCGACATTGCTCCTCAAACCAATGATCAGCGGCCTGTGAGATCGCGACTTGGCATAAGCTATCCGGTGGCAACATCCAATTACGTGGCCTGGAACTCTGGTTCTCGAGGCTTCATTCCCGGAGAAACCAGCGGTGCCGGTGCCACCGCAGACCGCGCCGGATTTTTCACAATGAATCGGGCGACAAGATTCCGTGACTGCACCGACGGGCTGAGTAACACGTTCATGGTCGGTGAACGAGCCTACAAGCAGTACGTCGCCCCCAACGGTAACACAGTTGCCTGTCGGGCCGCCAATGCTTTCACCATGCGATGGGCTAGAGTGATGGACACGTGCTCGCGTCACGACACGAATGGAAACTCGGGTGCCCTGGGATTCTCAGAAGGGCATATCAACAGCATTCAAAACGGCGGAAGCCCAACGAATCCAAGCCCACCGCCAAATGCCCTGAACAGCTTCTGCGGTCGTGGATCGTCCAGTTTCCATACCGGCGGTGCTCAGTTCACATTGGGTGATGGTTCCGTTCGGTTCATCTCCGAAAATCTTGATTGGAGGCCTGACAACGTCATCAACAGCACGTTTGAGGCACTCGGAGCGATGGCGGATGGCACAGTCTTTGGCGAATTCTGATCTATGAAATTTCCGGTGAACTCAATGGCTCCAGCAATTTATTCATCAATGCGATCAACTGCGCTGCGCAAACTCGGAGCGTTGTTGATTTCCTTGTCTCTGGCAGGATGCGGAGGCGGAGCGACAGCCAAGGTTGGCTCCGTCGCCGGCGTTGTAACACTGGATGGCAGCCCGCTTGCCGGCGCTTCGATCACGTTCCAACCGGAACTGGGTCGGCCTGCATCTGGCGGAACCGACGAAAACGGTTACTACAGCCTGTCGTACTCGAACAATCAATCGGGCGCCATTGTCGGGACATGTCAGGTGACAATCTCAACGGCATTCGAAGACGAGGACGGCAATGTGTCGCCCGAGAAAGTTCCAGAGAAATATCTTCAGCCGGGTGTTTTGACCGCAGATGTAAAACCAGGCTCTAACGAGTGCAATTTTGACCTTGTGAGCCAATAGGCCTGTGACGGTGGTAACTCGCTTCAGTCATGGCTGGACCCTGGATTGGGCCGTCCAGCGTTTTCTCACCGGATTGATCAAGGCACGCTGCTGAGATGCGTCTCGAAGAATTTCAGACGGCGACTGGACCCCCACGGGGTTTCGCAGGCGCCGTGACCGGCACCGGGGATCACAACGAGGTCGAAGTCTTTTCCAGCATCGACCAACCGTTTTGCCACCTGCATCGTCGTCGCCGGATCGACATTACGATCCAGTTCGCCAACGACCAGCATGAGGTGTCCCTGCAGTTGCCCGGCGTGTTCCATGTTGGAATTGTCTGCGTAGACGTCTCCTTCCGGGACTCCCATCCATTGTTCGTTCCACCAGATCTTGTCCATACGATTGTCGTGACACCCACAATCAGCGACAGCGACTTTATAGAAGTCACCGTGCCACACTAAGGCGGCCATCGCGTTCTGACCGCCAGCCGAACCGCCATAGATGCCGACGCGTGTCAGATCCATCTGCGTGATTTTTTCTTTGGCCGCTTTCATCCACGCCATGCGATCCGGAAACCCGGCGTCTTTCAGATTGCGATAACACACATCATGAAAGGATTTGGAACGCCATGCCGTTCCCATCCCGTCAATCTGCACGACGATAAAGCCTCGATCTGCTATCGCATGCTGATGCCCGAAACCAGGACGAAACTCTTTCGGAACATGATGATCGTGCGGCCCGGCATAGATGTTCTCAATCACGGCATACGATCGTGACGAATCAAAATCTTTCGGACGATGAATAATCCCCCAGATATCCGTAGTCCCGTCCCGTCCTTTGGCAACGAATCGTTCCGGCAACCCGCCGCGTGCTGCAATGATCTCACGCGCATCCGCTTCTTCCAGCTTGCACACCAGCATTCCAACTTCGGCAGACCGCAGTTCCGTGATTGGCGGCAGATCAATGCGGGAATAACGGTCGATCAGCCATCGCTGATCAGGCGACCATTCAATCGCATGCGTCCCGTCTCCATCGGTGAGCTGGACGAATCCGCTGCCATCCAGATTGACTCGACAAAAATGTTCGTGATACGGGTCCTGCCCGGCGTTGAGCCCCACGGCAAAGAACCAGACTTGCCCCGACTCTTCATCAATGTGTTCAATCCGTCGCACATTCCAGTCACCCGACGTGACTGCATTGAGCAGAGTTCCGGCGGCAGTATCGTACCGATACAGGTGATTCCAGCCGGTTCGTTCGCTGGCCCAGAGCAGCTGATCGTCTTTCAACCATTTCAGTTCCATCTTGCCATCCGACGAATAGTGAATAAACGTGCCGCTGGATTCATCGACGATCGCCCGCACATCGCCGGTCGCCGTCATGACTTCCAGCACCCGCAACCTCTGGTGCCCGCGCTCGTTGTAGAGCAGCCAGAAGCGTGTCCCATCGTCGCTCCAGCGTTGAAATTCGAGCGACCAGGGATTGGAAAACAGGTCATTCGCAATCGGAATTTCCTTTCCACTTGCGACATCAAACAACCGCAGCTTTGAGACCGGAATCGCGTCGCCCGGTTTCAGATACGGATACGACTGCAGTTTTGGCTGCACCTGGTCGGAAGGCGATGACTCGACGTAGTAGACGCGTCTCTCGTCCACCGTCTTCGTCTGAAAAGCCAGCAGCGTGCGCGAATCCGGAGACCACACGACCTCGGGCAATGTGTCCGGATAGTCAGGCTTGTCGTACTCCATCCCGATCGCGCGTTCGCGCGATGCATCGCGATGCATTGTGTGAGTCGCATCGGCGTTAGTCGTCAGTTGCGTTTCGACATTATCCGGTAGAGTCCGCAGCCACAGATTGTGTTCCCGGACGAAGGCTTCGCGCACACCATCCGGTGACTTTGATGCTGGAACAACCTCGGGCGATTCGCGTCTCCGACGTCGTCTGGGAGCTTCATTCCTGCGAACATTGGCGACCGATTTGTCGTCGAGAGTCACATTCGTCCCGCCCGAAACGGCGCGAACGCCGCCAATCTCGTCGCCGTTCGTGTGTTTGAACAACCAGAAATGTCCCGCAAATGTGTGTTGTCGATGAGTCTGTCCGGGTTCGATCGTGCCATAGCCTCGCTGATTTCGATTTGCATCAACCCAGAACAATGAAACTGCGGTCGGCAGATTGTTGCTGACGACAATCTCCGTTTCATCGGTGGAATCTTCGGACGGTTCTGCGGGCAGCACCAACTGCGTGCTGCCTCCGGTTATCGTTGCCTCAAGTCGCGTCAGTTCTCCGCTCGTCGGATCAAGCTGAAATCGCCCCTCACGTCCGGACAGCACAACGAACGCTGAGTCCTCGGAAAACTCCAGCGTGTCGATCGGCAACGCGATGGCCGAAACCGGCTTCTCCAGCAGGGCCGCCAGTTTCGTCGCCACGACCGCATGGTCAAACGCCGCCGATCGAGACCCCGCGACAGCATCCACGACGACGAACTCTCGACCCTCGTCTTTCAGATCCACGCGATACCAGAATTTCGCGTCATCCGAAAACCATTGCGGCTCCACACGATCCCGATAAACCCTCGGCTGAGCCTCAGCAACCGCAAAGCCAAACAGCACACATCCCACAATCAAAATGCATCGCAGCATGAAACCTCTCTCATTCATGAACCGATCATAAACTTCAGCACTCGAGTCCTGCATGTAGTTCCCCTGCGAGTTGGTGTCAAGGATGTGAGCGATCCGGTCACGGCCAGCCAATTCTGGTGAATTCGTAGGGTGGGACCAGCGGAGCCCAGGCCCACCACATCGGACAAATGGTGGGCCGGCGCTGTCGCTTGTCCCACCCTACATGCTTCGCCACACATTTTACCATCCTGCGATTGAAACACGTCAAGTTGCTTGCTCGTGCGTTCTGACTTCATTCGGTTGTCCCCATTCGTTTGTCCAACTGCACCAGCGCTCCTGCCGTGCGCGAACTGCACACGGATCACAAAGCCACCGCTTGGTTCCTGATGTGGTCAACATGTTGTGATGTTTTCTGACAACCGAATAGGGGACAAACGAATAAAGGCAAAGCATAAAATGTGCGGCAAAAATGTCTGCTTCATTGGTCATCAATTCACGGCGTGGTCTCGCGACACTTCTGCCTTCATCAGCGCCGATCATACCGTACGCGGTTGGCATTGGCCCGTTTAACCGCGTGCCCAGCGGGCCGCGATTGTTCTATTTGAAATTTCGAATTTGAGATTTGAGATTTGAAATACGAAGCG